>CAMYEU010000001.1 GCA_947254465.1 uncultured Gemella sp.
AAAATAAAATTATTATATCTTGTCAATAAATTAGGTTAAAATATAATAAAAAAATGGGTGTATAATATATTCGTTGATAAAATCAAAGCAAGAAAAATATTTTAATATTTCTTGAAATACTCGATGTGTAGAATCAATGTATATAGAAAATACAAAAAAATAAAATAGAATAGAAAATAAGTATCATCGGTATTAATATCAACAAATAACTAAATAATTAAATTGATAGTTATAGGTTGTTATACAATGGTGAGTTTATTATATGATAAAGTTAAGAGGACAACCTTAAGGGGTTGTCTTTTTTTTATTTAAGTAAGAGGTGAGTTTCATAAACGAGTTATATGATTTGATTATAAAGGATGGACTTATGAGATATAAGTTCAAGAATAGTAAGAATAAAAATATCTTGGATTTAGAAGAAGTAAAAGGTTCAGTGTTTGTATTTAGAAGTAAAGAAGATATGAGACATGCCAAGGGGATTGTTTTAACATCGAAAGAAGCAATAAAAGAAAATGAAAATAATATAACTCATTGGACACCTAATATATTTAGATATGGAACATATGCTGATAAGCATAGAAAAATAACTAAGGGTCATTCAGAAAATAATTTGAGACAAATAAATACATTTTATTTAGATTTTGACACTAATGATATAAATGAATGTGATATTTTGTCAGTTTCTTATGAATTAGGATTTATGCCAACGACAATAATTAAAACAAAAAGAGGATATCAAGCGTATTATATTTTAGAATCTCCTGTTTATGTTACGAAAAATACAGATTATAAAGCTGTAGAAGTGGCAAAAAAGATTTCAACTAATATAAGAAGTTATTTTCATAGACAGAATCTTCCAGTCGATATGATGTGTAATCATTTTGGAATTGCACGATTTCCAACAAAAGAAAATGTTGTATATTTTGATAAGAATAATGTATATAGTTTCTCTGACTGGCTAGATTGGTCTGTTAAAGAAGATGATAGATTAGATAGTAATGTAAGAAAAGAATTATATATAATTTCTGGAAGTAAGAGAATTAAGCAAATAAATGAGAAATGGTTCTCTTTGCTTTTAAATATAGACAGCAAATTAAAGGGGCGTAAGAATTTACTAGGTAGAAATAATGTATTATTCACATTGGCACTAGCTTGCTATTCATCTGGACTGACAGAAGCTGAATGTACAGAAAAATTAGCGATATTTAATAATAATTTAGATGAATCATTGAAAGCCAATGAATACCGATCGATAATAGCTTCGGCATATTCAAGTAGGTACTCAACAGCGAGTAGAGATTATATATTAATGCTTTGTCGAACTTGGGTTGATGAAAATTTGACAAGTAAAGATTTATTTGCTTATCAAGTATGGACTAAATTTAAAAAGAAGCGTACAGAGCGAAAAAGAAGTCACTATGAAGAATGGGAAAAAGACGTATTAAATTATCTTCATAAAAAAGAAGATGTTTATATAGAAATTAAGAAAAAGGATATAGTAGAAAATTTAAATATCCCAAAACGAAGTTTAGATATAGTATTAAATAATTTAAAAATTAAAAATATAATATTCTACAAAGCAACCGCAGGACGTTTAGGAGGTATAAAGATAGCTCTTATGAGGAATCTTTACAGTTACGTCATAACGTTGAAAAATAAAGAAAAGGAAGAGTATATAGCGAAGCTGTCAAGTTACTTTAAAATAGATAAGAACACATTATATTATTTAATAATGAATTATCAAGCTAATAATTACAAAATACAAGCAACTATATTTGAAGAAGATGTAGGTAAAGAATTAATTATTAGTTAGATTTAATAATAAAATAAAAGGTGCAGTGTGCCATTACATATATATCTTTGATTATATTTGACCTGAATAAGTCGTTAAACTGTTTGTATTGTACTATGAAAATTGAATATATTGCCCCCCTGATTAGAGTAGCCTATCACATAAAAAAAAGAATAAGGGTGGTACAGAGAACTAGAAATACATATCTAGTGTGAGGCACATAACGTAAAGGCAGTAATTATTATTACTAAGCCGAAGAGGTTTGCAGTTCTTAGACCATAAACTGTTCGTAAGAAGATACCGAAATAATCTACGTGATTATTCAGCATAAACGTAAATTCGTATAAACATTCGACTAGGAGGAAATTAAAATGAATGTAAAAACAAATGAAGTAAATTTAAAAGACCTTAGAGAACTTGGCAAACTTGGAGGAGCAACAGCTCGTCTTATAGATGGTCAAGAAATGATTTTAGAAGAAAATTATGGTTTGATCAGACGTACTGGAATAGTATTAGGTAAGGTTAAACCAGTTGAAACTATTGAACGGTACGTAAGTGTATATCCAAATATTAGAACGATAAAATGGAATAATCTTATTGTTGCAAGAAGAGTAGTAAGAGATGGAAAATCTATTTTAGAGTTAACAGGAAAAGGATATAAGAGAAAAAATTAATTATAAACTAAAATTTAAAACTAAGGAGAAAAGATAACTATGAAAATTTTAACAATAAATATTAATAAAGGTGGAACAGGAAAAACAACATTATCACACAATTTAGCAGAATATTTAGCTAAAGATAATAGAGTTTTATTAATGGATTTTGATGACAGTTGTAATTTAACAGGTAGATATAATGTTACACCAAAAGAAGAAAATACAATTATATCATTATTCGATAAAGAGTATGTAGAGCCAATTAAAGTTAGAGAAAATTTAGATTTAATCTGTTCATATTATGGAGTAGACTTATTAAAAGAAAGACAAAATGGAAGACGTAGACGAGAATATACTCTTGGAAAATGGATTGCTAAAAATCACGAGAAATTAAGTGGAAATTATGATTATATAATCATTGATACAGAGAATGATGAAGCTATATTAACTATAAATGCATTAATTGTATCAGATGTAGTTTTAGGAATAGCAGAGCCAAGTAAAGACGCAGTTGAAGCCTTAATTAAGTTGAAATACTTTGTTAATGATTTGAATAGTGATTTTGACTCTGAAGCTAAATTATTTTATTTAGGTAACAGAATAAATTTTAGTGAAAATATGTCAAAAGATTTTATAGAAGCGTTGGAGAGGAAAGAAGAATATTTAGGTTATATACCTAGAAGAACCATGATAGGTGATGATATTGCTGTATTTAATAATCCAAAGGTAGATAAGAAATTAAAAAAAGAACTTGAAAGTTTGTTTATTAAAATTAAAAGTGAACTAGACAAGGAGAATGAATAATGTCAAAATTCAATAAATTTTTAGAAGAAGAGAAAGAAACAAGGTCAAGGAGTAATAAAATTACCGAAAAAATAACTACTTTAAACTATTCATCTCTTAAAATAAAATTAGATACTTTGGATAAATTAAGAAAATTAAAACTTGTAACAAAGGAACAAAGTTATTCAACACTTATTAATGAAATGATAGAAGTGTATATAACTCAACTTTCACCAGAAGAACAACGAAATATAAAAATGTTGCTGTAACAGTAAGAAAAGACTTTAGAGAGATACTCTACAGTCTTTTTTTATTTTTAAAAATTTTATTAAAATATAATACTTAATAAAATAAATTTAGTGTAATTATTAGGAGCAAAATAATGAGTAAAGAATTAAAAAAACAAAATGACTCAAATGAGTTTAAATGTAAAATTGTAAAAAAAATTGGAATTATTTCCGTGAATACTCAAGGGTGGACTAAGGAAGTAAATTTAGTGTCATACAACGGTAAGAAAGCAGTTGTTGATATTAGAATATGGTCACCTAGTAAAAAAATGAGTAAAGGGATAACCATAGATAAGAAAGACCTTAATAGGTTAATAGAATTATTAAAAGAAGTAGAAAAAAAGGAGATAAAGTAACATGGATGCAGTAATAAAAGTAATAAACATAATTGGAAGTGCAGGAGCAGTAGTAGGAATTGTATGGTCATTAATAGGAGCGTATCAATTTTTCCAAGGAAGAAAGAACAGTGATAAAAACCGTATGGACGATGGATTAGAAGGTATTATTAACGGAGCTTTAATTGGAATAGTTGTAAAAGGACTTGCAACAGCAGGAGTTGCAGCACTTCAAGGAATCACATTCTAGGTGTAGTATATGGATATTAATATTGAAACTTTAACAAGAAATTTATCCGAATATTCTATGGAGGCTAACAATGCTTCAATAGCTATATCTAAAGGGCTTCAACCTGTAGGTATAGCTATATTAATAATATTTTTTTGTGTAGAGCTTTTAAGTTGGAAAAACCTTTTAAATAAAAATGATAAAAAACTTGTAGTAGGATTATGGGGAGAATTTTCTTTGAAATATTTAATAGGATTTATCTTATTAATGTCAGCACCATATATTCTAGATGCTATTATGGATATTTCAATATTAATTACTAAAAAAATAAATTCTATATATCCACCTAGTACATATTCTGTTAAATATGACGAGGCAGACTACGGAGGTTGGTTTTTAAATGCAATATTAAATGGAGTTGGTTATATTTTAGAAAAAATTGCCAAAGCCATTGTATTTATTTTGATTTTCATGAGATATATAGATTTATATTTTTTAAAGGCATTAGCTCCTATTTTAATAGGATTTTACTTTTCTGATGAATTTAGAGGAGTAGTGATGAATTATTTTAAAACATTCATAGCATATAGTTTATTAGGAGTTGTTTTATTGCTTATAACAGTAATATTTGGAATGGTGATAACTCAAGATTTTATAAAGGTTGCGACTAATAACGACAGTGCATGGACTGGATTTTTAATATTGATTAAAGAAGTAATTTATATCTTGTTAATAGCTGGTTCAGTAACTAAAACTAAGAGATTGGTAGGTGTGCAGTAATGAGTAAATTAGGTTCAGAATTTATAGATGATTTTGAAAAAGACGATACTGGTTTAAGTGGAATAAACAAAAGAAGAATATCTCTAATTTTTGGTATTGTAACACAAGTAGCGTTAACAGTTGGAATATCTTATCTTGAACTACCAGATATTATTTATGAAATATACTTCATAATAGTAACTTTTCCTGCGGTATTTTATGGTATAAATGCGAGTGAAATGTTGCAGTTAAAAGGGAGAATACATTTTTTCTTTTTAGAAAGGAAAAGAGTCTACCGAATGGAGTTAGAAGAATTAGAAGAAAATGAGGAGAAAGGAGATGAGGGAAGTTAATGTTTTTCAAAATAAAACGAGATTATGGTAACGATGTAACTCAAGAAAAAAAGGTAAGAAAAGCAAAGAAAAGAAAAACTAAAAAGACATTATTACCAACCACACAGGATACTATAAGATTTAAAAATATTTATGAAGATGGAATAATGAATATTAATAAAGATTGGTATTCTAATACTTTTAAACTTGGTGATGTTGAATATATCACAGCACGACAAGAAGATAAAATTAGTATTATAGATAGTTATGCTGATGCATTAAATCTATTAGAAGGTGGATCAAATTTTCAGCTTTTAGTTATGAACAAAAGGGTTACCAAGGAGAAGTTGGATAGTGTAAAATATCAAATTCAAGATGATAACTATGATGTTTATAGGGAAGAATATAATAAGCTTATAGAAAATAGATTTAGAAGTAATTCAAAAGCGTTTGAAGTTAATAAGTATATAACTATAGCTATTGAAGGAGTAGAAACCGAACAGGCAAGAAGACAACTTAGTGATATTTCAAAAGATTTAACTTCGCATTTTAGTGAAATGGATATTACATTTCAGAAGTTAAATGGTGTTGAGCGATTAGCCCTATTTAACGAACTTTTGAATGATGAACAATTCAATTATAATTTTTTTGATATTGAAGAAAGTAATCTTTCTGAAAAATCATTTATTGCACCTCAAACAATAGATATAAATGAAAATTATCTACAAATAAATGATAAATTCACAAAAATAATGTATATTAAAACTTTTCCAAAATCATTAGGAGATAAACTTATAAAAAATCTAACTAATCTTAGTTTTGAAATAATAATAAGTTTGAACTTAAATCTTTATGAAGATGAAGAAATCTCAAAGGAAATAGACGATGTAGAAACTAAAGCCTTGATTAATTTGGTTAAATCACAGAAAAAAGCTAGTAAAGATGGAATATTTTTATCAGAGGAATTTATAGGAGCTGGTAGAGATAAGGTTAATACAAAACTTACACGAAAGTGGAAAGAAGAAATAGAAGACTATGATCAGAAAATATTTAAAGGATTTTTTGCGGTATATTTAAAAGCTGATAGTCTTGAACAACTCAAGGATTATGAAAGCCAAGTTAGGCGTGCTGGTAATAAATTAGGTGTTAAATTTGATGATATTTATTATTATCAAGAAGAAGCATTGAATACCATTTTGCCTATTGGTGATAATTTTGTAGATTCACAGAGAAAAGTATCAAGAAGAATGACTACAAGTAATGTAGCTACACAAGTTCCGTTTACACAAGTTGATGTAATTTCTCATTCCCCTAAAGCCATGTATTATGGTCAAAATCAGCTTTCAAATAATATGATAACGATTGATAGGAAGCGTGATTTACTTACAGGAAGTGGAGTTATAACTGGAGTAAGTGGTAGTGGTAAATCAATGGCTGTTAAAATTAATGAGATTATTCCTAATTTATTGCGTTATCCAGATGATGAAATTATTATCGTTGACCCGGAGAATGAATATGGGGACATTGGTTATAAGTTTAATGCACAAGTAATTGATTTATCTATAGGTTCAGATACTTACATTAATGTTCTTGATTTACCAGATGAACGAAAACTTGATGAAATAGATAGAAGAAAAGTTATAGAAAATAAGTCAAATTTAATAACAACTTTCTTCGAAGACATACTAGAAGATTTGACCGATAAGCAAATAACGATTATTGATAGGGTAACACGACAAGTTTATAAGTTTTTTAAAAATCCTACATTAAAAGAGTGGCATAAAGTATTAGTCAATCAGCCAGAGATGGAAGCACAAGAATTAGCGTTACAGGTAGAAATTTATACGATAGGTTCACAATCATTATTTTCAAATAGAACAAATGTGAACTTAGAGAATAAATTTATAGTATTTAATTTAAATAACCTATCTGGGAAACTAAAACCATTAGCTTTATCAGTTATTCAAGATTTTATATGGAATAAAGTAGTAAAAAATAGAGGTAAGAGGGATTCATGGTTATATTTTGATGAGCTTCAACTTTATTTTAGAACACAAAAACAAGCAACATTCTTTACAGAACTATATTCAAGGGTGCGTAAATATGGAGCTATTCCTACAGGAATAACACAAAATGTTGAAACTATAAATAATATTGAAGAAGGACGTAAGTTACTATCAAATAGTGAATTTATGGTAATTCTTAAACAAAAGAAAAATGATATCGCAGTTTGGAAAGAAATTATCTCTTTAACAGAGGAGCAAATAAAGTATATAGCTAGTCCAAAGGCTAAAGGAACAGGTATTATTTATGCTGGAGGTGTAGTAGTTCCCTTTGAAAATCCAATACCAAAAGAATCAAAATTATTCAAACTGGTAGAAACGGACGCATACTAAAATGAGTAAGTATAGAATAAAAAGACGAGATAAAGATGAACTTAAATCTTTAAAGTCTGATATAAAAGCAGAAAAAACAAGATATTCTATATTAAAAGAAGAGTATAAAGAAGTACAAAGAGAACAAAAATTACAGCCGAGCAATAACACAAGAACAAATAAAACTAGTTACAGAGCTAATATAAAGTCAGAAAAAACAAATAATTATACGTCTAATACTATTTCTAGAAGTAGTAAAGGTAGTAATAGTGAGAAACTAACTTCTAGAAATAGTTACTCTATGGATAATAATTTAAAAACGAAAAAATCAAGTAGAGAAGAGTACCTTAAAAATAATAAGAGAAAAGAATATTTAAAAAATAGTACTAGAAGTAGAGTACTAAAGCAGAAAAATGAAGATAGTATTGCAAAAAAAGTGAAAGAACAAGAGAATTTTTATTTAGATGATAGTAGTTTTAGAAAAGAAAACTCTAAAATATTAGATATTGATAATAATTCGAACAGTACTTCTTCAAGAGAATATTATAAAACTAAAGCATTAAAGCAAAGAAATGAACGATATTCAAAAGAAAAATTTAAAAACGACAGATTAAGAAAAGACAATTCAAGGAAAATTTTCTATGCAAATAGAAAAACTAATCATCTTGATAAAACTAGAATAAGTGACCCAGAATCTAATTCAGGAATTAAAAATCAACAAGTTAATGAACTTAAAGAAGATTTAAAAGAACAAAAATCAGCTTTAAAATTAAAGAAAAAAGAATATCGCAAAAAGAAAAAAATATACAAACGAAAATATCAGAGTAAGATAAAAAGAAAAGTAAAAGAAGGGTTAAAAGGAGCAGTTTCACAGACATATGCTATTGAAAGCGTACTGAATAAAGATGAAGATCTTGCTAGATATGTAAAAGCAAAAAATAAATACGGTGCAGTAAGGTACGAAGTCGAAAAATATGGAAGATTGGGAAAAGAAGTTGTAAAAAAAACCTCTAAATTTACCTATGGAGTAGGAAATAGAACTTATAATCTAAAAAATGGACGTGGGTTCACACGAACGCCTAAGCGGTTTACTTGGCAATACAAACTAAAACAAAAGATTTTAGCTAATAAGAAATACCAACGAGCAAAACAAGTAAAAAATACAGCTTCTAAAGTAACCAGACCTTTTACAAAACCTGTAGGGAAATTAGTGAAAAATGTCTATAAAAATCCACTTGGTAGAAAAGGTTTATTAAGTCTATTAGCATTAATAGTACTTATAAGTATGTTTATGAGTTCAGTTTCTCCCTCAAGAATGAATGAGTGGGAAATGAATGATACTTGGTTATATTTTACAAAACTTGATAGAGAAAAGTCGACTGATAAAGTTATTTATTATTCAGATGTTGAGGATTATGTTTATTATTTGAACTATCGCTATGATAAAACTGTAAAACAAATATATGGTGACCCTTCTGCATATAAAGATAAACACTTACCACATACAAGGCAAGGTAGAACGTTTTTAGAAGGTATGTGGGAATTTTTAAATGGTGATAAAGACAATTTGAAAACCATTGATAATCTTGTAAATGATGATGGGGAATATGGTTTAGATGAAAAAGAGAGAAAAGAGTGGAAGCAACTTGTTGAAATATCAAAAGATACTGGGCGATTTCCATTTGCTAGAGAATTAGATAATTTTCTCTTTGATAAAAAAGATTCTAAATACAAATTGCCTATGAAGGTTTTAGAACGATATGGTTATAAAGATAAAGACAATATATCTGATACGACAACTTTTCAAGCAGACCCAAATCAATATATTTATGCTTCAATGACCGGGAAAGTTTCGATAGACGGTAACGATGTATCGATAGAACAAGGTCGTAAAAGAATTACATATTATGATCTTCAAAATATAAGAGTTACTGCAGGAGAACAAGCTCTAAGAAATGAAATAATAGGGCAGGTTAAACAAGAAGGTAAGCAGGCTGTAAAATATGAAAAACTAAAAGATAATAATGGTAAGCAGGAATGGACGTCAGTTAATATAGGTTTTTATCTACCGAGTATTCAATACATGCAAAAAACAGAAGTGATAAGAGACTTAGGATTAAGTGGTGACAAATTAGGACGAATAAGAGAGTTTGTAGATCTTGTAAAAAAATATGAACCTAATGCAACGAATGAGGGGTTAGCTGCTATACTAGGAGTTTTTGATATAGAAAGTGGAGTGCAACCTAAACGAGCAGAAGGAGATTATTTACCACAGCCGATAGGAGCGAGTGATAATTCATGGGACGATGAAAACTGGTTATCTATTGGTGGACCTCAAATATATAATGGACGATTCCCAAATATAGTACATCGAGGTTTAGGATTAGGACAATTTACTGATACTGCAGATGGTAGTAGAAGACATACAATGTTATTAGATTTTGCAAAAGAAAAAAATTCTAAATGGTATTATATGGACTTACAAGTAGATTTTATTTTCAATGGTGATTCACCGTATTATAGACAAGTATTTAGAAATATTGTAACTTCACAAGATAGTGTAGAAAGCCTAGTAGCAAGATTTTTAAAAGACTGGGAAGGGGGATATACCGATAAATTAGAATCAAGAATAGAAAGGGCAAAAGATTTATTTAGATACCTAAAATCTGGAGGAGGAACCGCAGGACACTTTAAAGATAAATCAGACCAAGAACTTTGGAACAAAGTTGCTTCAACACATGGTAGTTTAGCAGGTTCTGGCGGATTACAACCTCATGTATCACAAATGAGAGCTTTCTTAATGGAGAAATTTGAGTTGAGTGTTATAGGTGGGTATCGTGCTGGAGATAGTGATGGAACTCATCATGGACATGGAGATGGATTAGCACTTGATTTAATGCTTCCAGTAGGAGATCCTAAAGGACATGTAATTACTAATTACTTAGTAGAGAATTTCAATGAAGTTGGAGTTTATTATATTATTTATGAACAAAGATTTTATACTAAGGATATTCCAAACATATATGGACCAGCAAATAATTGGAATCTAATGCCAGATAGAGGTTCAATAACACAAAATCATTATGATCATGTGCATATATCATTTAAAGCAGAAGGAGAATAAGGAGAAATATTAATATATGTTAAATACAAAATTAATAAAGACAATAAAAATTACTGTTTCGCTAGTAGTTATAATTTCAGTTTTTGTTATGGGATATTTTTTAGGTGATGGGCTAAGAAAAAATTCAGCTAATAAAACTATAAAAGATACTCTTCAGCAAACTAAAAATTCTAATAAAGATATAGAAAATCAACTTAAAGAAAAAACACAAGGTTTTTTAATAGCCTTTTATACAAAAAAAGACCTTGGAGAAAATAGAGATAGATACAGACCGTTTGTAACCGAAGGAATGTATAACTCTATAGTTGCGGACGAAGAAAAAGCTGTAAATAAAGCATATCAAGGGTATATAGTTGATTGGGAATATCAAGATGCAGACATGTATATCAATTCTGATAAATTAGAAGTGCTAGTGAATGTAAGATATAAAAATACGACGCTTGCGATAAAAGATGATAAGAGTAAACAAACAACTCAAAATAGACAATCATCTTATAAAATTACCTTTACAAAAGTAGACAATAAATTACTTGTCAATAAAACAGATCAGATGTTAATAGAACCTGTAGCAGATAGAAAACTGTAGGAGGAAATAATTTGATAACTAAAGAAGAGCTAGAAAAGATAGAACAACAAATAAATAAGAAAAAGGCAGATTTAGTAAAAAATCAAGAACAACAAAAAATAAAAAAAAAGCAATTAAGTGATTTAAAAAATAGAGAAAAGACAATAAATAATGAACTTACAGCTCTTCAAAATGATTATTTAAGAAAAACGCTAGATTATAATAATATGACTTTTGAAGAGTTTAAAGAACTAATGAATAAAAATTAAGAAAGGACGAATTAAATGTTTGTAGCTAGAAGTTTAAGAACTAATGAAATGCATGAATTGAATACTATAGAAGAATTAATTCAAGACCTGGAAGTACTAAATATAAAAAATAAAAAATTAGAAAAATCAGAAACAATCTCTATTTATGAAACAGATTCCAATGGAGAAATTATCGATGAATTTGAAGTAGATTTACCGACTAATAAAAGTATAGAAGATATACTAATCTCTGATGAAGATTATTCAGAAGAAACGCAGATAAGAGATGTTAACTATAATGATATGACAGATGAAGAAAAAGAAGTTTTTAATAGAATTAATAAAACAGAGATTAAAAAAGAAGTATTTAAAGAAAATACTCGAGAAGAGAGCATTAAAGATTCTGAAAAAAAACAAAGAGAGATTATTGAAAAAATCCAAAGAAAAAAAGTAGAGGAAGATAATAATTATGTAAGTAATTACAAAGAAAAACCAAGAAATAATTATGAATATCAAACTCCAGTAAGACCTCAAAAAATAAGAGAAACTCAAAGTAACCAAGTAGCAACAGTATATGAAGGAATGACTTTAGTTCCAGCAGATGAATTAAAAAATGATTTCAAATATAATGTAAGTATTGAATTAGAAAAAATAGAAAGACATATTTTTTTACTAGAGAGGCAAGCTAAAGAATATCGAAGGCTTATGAACGCTATTGATTCTCTAGATTATTAGAGGTAATTCTTTATGGAAGAAGAAAGAGTAGTAAGTTTACTTTTTAAAGAAACAAAATTAACTGCTGAAATATTATTTAAATCTTTATATTTTGTGGCAGAAAAAGCTATTAATAGTACAGGAAAGCTAATGGATATTAGATTTAAAACTCCTTTTAAAGGAGAAAGTGAATGGAATAAATTTATGAACTCCGTTGATCCTATAACAATAAAAGACTTAAAAACAGTAGAGTTAAATTTAGACGAATTTAAAGAACAATTAAAAAAATACGGTATAGGATTTTCTTTCTACAAACATTCTGACGGAGAGACAGTATCTTTAGCCTATGCATTTAAACACAAAGATATAGTAGAAAAAGCACTGTCAGATACATTAGAAAAAATAGTAAATAAGAAAAATGTAAGAGAAATAATAGAAAGTTCAAAGAAAAAGCCAAAAGTAAAAGATTTAGAAGAAAAACTAAAATATTATAAAAATGTAGAAGAAGCTATTAAAAAAGAAAAAGGATTAGGAGTTAAGGAAAAAGTACCTACAAAAGGAGAGAAAGTACTGTGAGGAAGAATATAAAATCAAAACTTGTACTATTACCTTTAGGCGGAGCTTTTTCTTTTTACTTCGGGCATACATTATACAAAACATATGAAAATGCTCAAGGTAAATTACTCTTCGACAAGTTAAGTTGGCTTATTGATAATCTTAGCACATATAGACCTATAGATTTTATTTATACACAAGGCTCATTAGGGGCAGGAAGTATGTTCTTAATATTTTATATCTTGTTGTATATGCGATTTACACTAAATAAATATCGTTATAGAGTAGGAGAAGAACACGGTTCGGCAAGATATTCAACGATAGAAGAGATAAAAGCATTTGAAGACAAGTATGAAGAGAACAATATAATCTTTACTAAAAATGCGAAGATGGGACTTTATAACAAGAGATTACCTTACGATAAACAACTTAATAAGAATGTAGTAGTAATAGGTGGACCAGGTTCTGGGAAAACATTTACTTTTGTAAAACCTAATGCAATGCAACTTAATTCTTCTAAAATATTTACTGACACAAAGGGATTATTGGTAAGAGAGTTAGGGAATTTATATAAAGAAAATGGATATACAGTAAAAGTATTTGACTTAATTCATTTTGTAAATTCTCATCAATTCAATGTATTTAACTACATAAAAAAAGAAACTGATATTGATGAAGTGGCAGAAGCTATAGTCCAAGCAACTAAAAAATCTGACAATAAAGGTGAAGATTTTTGGCTACAAGCTGAACTAATGCTTATGAAATCATTGATAGGGTATTTATACTTTGATAGTAAAATAAGTAAGTATGAACCTAGTTTACCACAAGTAACTGATCTTATCAGACATTTAGAACGTACAGATCCAGATGTAGAATCGGTTTTAGAAATGATGTATGAAGAATTAAATGAAAAAATTCCAAACAACTATGCTTACAGGCAATTTCAACTATTTAATAAGAACTTTGCAGGCGAAACTAGAAATTCTGTAAAAGCAATAATTGCTTCACGATTTTCAGTATTTGAACATGAGGAAGTAAGAGAACTGTTACAAACTGACACAATGAATATTGAAACTTGGAATATAGAAAAAACAGTAGTTTTTATAAATGTTCCAGAAGTAAATGATGCATATCAATTTATTTCATCTTTGTTATTTTCAACAATATTTAAAACGACAATAAAAACAGCAGACGAAGTTATTCAAGGGGTATTAAATAAAGAACTTATTCATATAGAAATATATGGTGATGAATTTGCTCAACTTGGAAAAATAAATAACATATCAAAATATTTAGCAGTAATACGAAGCCGAGAAATATCATTAAAAATAATACTACAAGGACTTCCACAGCTAGACATGATATATGGTAAGGAAGAAGCTAAAAGTATATTAAGTAACTGTGAAACACTTCTTTATTTAGGAACTAATGATAAAGATACTATAGAATATCTATCATTTAGAGCTGGTAATGAAACTATTGATGATAGGAATTATTCAGAAAATAGAAATAGTACTAGCGGAGGTTCAACGTTACAACATTCAAAATTAAAACGTGAAATCCTTACTCCACATGAAATAGCCACTATTAATATTAACGAAGCACTACTATATATAGGAAAGCAAAATGTATTTAGAGATAATAAATACAATGTAAATATGCATAAAAATAAAAAGTATTTAGCGGATAGTCCAAAAGATGATACGTGGTATCGATATAAGATATATCGAAGTGAATACGAAGAGTGGTTAGATAATGTAAAAACAGAAAATCACATAAAAGCAAGTACAGAAGAATTTAATGAATTTGTTAAAAATACGCTGTAATAATGAGTAAAAAATAATATTATTAAAGCTATTACATTCTCTTTGTGAAACGTTGTAAAAAGTTATCTCAAACTATTGCAATACAATACTTAAATTGTTATAATAATAGTAATTAGGAGGAAATAATGGAAACAAGAGAATTAAAAATCGGAATAGCTAAAGCTGGTGGAAATGCTGGTTCAGGTTCAAAACGATATCTTATAATGCTTCCTACTAAATGGGCGAGCGATATGGGAGTAGAACAAGACAGAAGAACTGCCAAAATTAGTTATGATGAAGAAAAAAAAGAAATTACAATTAAATTAAAAGAAGAGTAATATATATGAGATTTTATTGGTATGTGTCTATAGTAAAAATTATTTTGCATGTAGTGTTGAGACTTATTTCTTTTATGATTATTGTTCCAGAATTGTTTATATTCACATCTCTTGCACTAAATTCAGAAAAGAGTAGCGTAGTTAGAACATTTCCCAAATCTAATATAGATTGGATAGATGATATTCCAATCAGTATAAATAAACTTTTTGTGAATTTACCAACACAAGAAAAGTTATTGTGGATATTATTGGTGGTTGTTGTATATTTAATATTATTAGTATTAATAAAATATAGAGATGTATATATACTTTTTATATTAAGCAATATATTCGTTATATATTTCTCATACCAATTCTTAGTATCAATGTTTAAACTTAATACTATCTGGAATATAATATTAACTATTATTATTTCATTGGTAGCAGTAGGAATAAGATTAGCTATATTTGAAAAAGTGAGAGATATAATAGAATCAATAAAAGAAGTAATATCTAATTTTATTTTTGAAAAAATCAAAAATAAAAATGTAGAAAATAAAAAATAAGCTCTTGACTATTGATATACAATAGTATATAATATAATTATAGAAAATAACAAAGGAAAAAGGAGAAATAGTATTATGAATAAAAAGAAGGATAAACTTCAAAAAAATTTATTAACAGCAGGTATAGGATTAGCGACAGTTGTTGCGGTAGGAGTAGCGACTGATACGCAAGCTAAAGCAAGTGAAAAAGACACTACAACACCATCAACTACTGTAAAAGCTGAAAAGCCCACTGTTGATCTTAAAAAACAAGTAGAAAATCAAGAAAAAGTAGTGGAAACTACAGAAGCAGAAGTAAAAGATTTAAAAAATAATGTAATAAGTTCTACTAAAAAAGTAGCAACTTTAGAAGAAAAAACAAAAGAAGCAACTCCAGAAAATATTGCTAAAGTTGAGAAAACTGTAGACGATAAGAAAGCAGATTTAAAAGCGAACGAAGAAAAAGCGACAGTCTTAGCAAACTCTGAAAACAGAAAACAAAAAGAAGTATCCTTAGCTGAAACAGAAGTGAAAGTTGCAGAAATTAACCTTAATGAAGCTAAAGAAGAGACTACAAAAGCTAAAACAGACTTACAAAAAGCAAAAGAAGTATTAGCTGGAACTAACCAAGAAAAAGTAGTTAAAGCATTAGAAGAAGATAAAAAACAAGTAGAGCTAGATAAAGCTGACCTTGAAGCAAAAGTAAAAGCATTAGAAGAGGCTAAAAAGCAAGATAAAGTAAGACAAGATAGAATTAATACGTTAACAACTACTAAAGAACAAGCTACAAAAGATTATAACAAAGCAAGTAGTGATCTTGAAGCTAAAACAAAAGAATTAGAAGTTGCAAAAACAAAACTAGCATTAGCTACAAAGGAATTAGAAGTAGCAAAAAATAATGCAGAAGGTATTAATAGAATAGTTTTAAGTGAAGAGTATGTGAAAGCGTTGAAGGATAGCTTTGATTATAATTTAGCTGAAATCGATAGAAAAAAAGCTAAAGAAACGCTAAAAAGAGTAAATGCTGAACTATTAAAACAAAATAAATATGTAAAAAACAATAATGATGATAATACAACAAGATATGATATAGAAAATCTTCCAGAAAGTATTAGAACAGAATTATCATTATTTGCTTCTGATTTAATTAATCAAATAAGAGAGCAATTTAAATTACCAAAAGTAAAAGTAACTCCATCAGCTATAGATTTTGCGAAAATAGTAGGTGATGGTTATACAGCAGATAATTGGGATGCTCAAGAGGGGCATGATTCTCGAGCAGTAAATCAAGGAGCAAAAGAGTTCGGACTACTTACTTCAAGCAAAGAAGAAGAAGCACAACATCAACAATACTATGAAAATCTTTATTCACATTCCATTGGTAGTAAAACTGGAACATATAATTACTTGAAGAAAGCTATTTATGATGGGATTCTGGAATTTATGCTTAATGGTTACGAGTGGTTGCATGCTCAAAGTATAGCTGGAATTAATTGGGGACAGCCTGATGAGGAATATTTTGGATTAGATTTTTCAATAAGTAACGGTTGGACAAATATTCACTATATAAAAGTACCAGCTGACTATGTAAAACAAGCAACTAAAACAAACTTCAATAGTACAGAAATAAATAATCCTAATAATTCAACAACATTATTAGCTAAATTAACAACTGCTGAAAAGAGCGTTAGCAACATAAATGCAGAAGTTGGTACTAAAACAAAAGAGCAAGTAGCTTTACAAACAGCATATAATAATACTAAAAAATCTCTTACTGATGCGACTAGTGAGCTTGAGTTTTTAGAGAATACAAAAACATTCACAGAAGAAGCTACAGCTTCTTATACAAAAGCAAGTAATAGACTAGCTAATGATACTAATGCATTAAATAAAGCTCAAAAAGATTTTGATTCGTTAAATGCTGATGTTAAAACAAAACAAAGAGCAGTAGACATAGCAACAACAACGCTAGCTGAAAAAGAAAGAGCTCAAGTTACTAAACAAAAAGAATTTAATAAAAAACAAGTTGTACTAGATACTCTTGTTAAGCAACTTGGAGATATTCAAAAACAGATTTCAGAGAATAACAAAGTTATTAGTGAATTAAAACAAGATATTAAAACTAAAGAAAATGAATTAGTAGTATTACAAAATGCTCCAAAACTTCTAAAATCAGAACAAGAAAAATTAACTGAACTAAAATCATCTTTAGAAAATAAAGAAAAACAATTAGCTGAAGCTATAGACTTGTACTCAAAACTATTGAAACAACAAATCGGAAATCTTGAATTTGATCAAAAAGATCCAGAAAATGTATTGCCAGAAGCAGTTATTAAAGAGATGACTAGAGAAGATGTTGTAAAATATAATGTAAAAGAAGAATTAGATTCAACACTTGAGGCAGGTAAGCGAGTAGTTAAAGTAAAAGGTGTAAATGGTAAGAAAAAAGTAAAAGTAGCTACATTAACAGTAAATGGTGAAGTAGTAAATAGCATTGAAGAAGTGTTAAGTGAAGAAAAAGCCATTGATGAAGTAGTTCTTGTTGGAACAAAAGAGGAATCTAAACCAATAGAACCTACAACACCTGCTAAACCAATAGAACCTACAACACCTGCTAAACCAACAGAACCTACAACACCTGCTAAACCAACAGAACCTACAACGCCTGCTAAACCAACTAATTCAGAAGACAAGAAAGCTAAAAAAGAAAATGTAAAAAAACTTCCAAATACTGGAGAAACAACATCAGATGTAGCAGGATTTGGACTGTTATTATCAGTGTTAACATTAGGTTTATACAGAAGAAAACAAAGATAATATAATCTTCAAAAAAGACAACTAAAGTGGTTGTCTTTTTTGTTTTGTCCTAAATATGACACTAAAAGGTTTAAAATTTTAAGGTTAAGTGAGAGAAAGGAAAAAAAGTATGACAATTAATAAAACAGAGAAATTCAAATTAAGAAAAAGTAAGAAATATAAAAATTTAGTATCAGTAGGACTTGGAGTTATGACGGCGGTTGCGATTGGTGTTGCGAGCGATAATGAAGCATACGCAAGCGATCAAACGATTGGAAATGCAACTAATTCTACTACAACTCAACCACCAGCAAACAAAGTGCAAAGTGATAATTTAGCAAATACTAATACATCAACTGGAGCTGTAAATATTAATATTGATAATTCAAATGTGAGAAATGCGGTAAATAAAGCTAGAAGTGAAGGTATTAATGTAGTAGAAAAAACTCAAGATTTAGGAGTAACTACAAGTACAGATGAAACAACTCGAAAACGAAATGAAGCAATAGAACAAAATAAAGCAGAAGAAAACAAAATAAATGAAGTAATAAATAATTATAAAAAAGAAAAAGAAGCTAATCAGAATGCGATAAATACAGCTACGAGTGAAAACAGAGAAAAGCAAGCTCAGTATGAGAAAGATTTAGCAAACTATAATAAAGAAAAAGCAGAAATAGAGAAATTTAATAATAATGCAAAAGCAGAAAATAAAAGAAAAACTGATGAATATAATAATCGAGTTGCTGATATAAATAGAGAAAATGAGAGTATTAGAACTGAAAATTCAAAAAAAGAAAGAAGCTATCAAAACGCATTAGCTGAGTATAATAATCAAGTAGCTGAAATAGAGAGAGTGAAAAAAGAGGTTAAAACTACAAAACCACTATTAGCCCAATCTGGAGGAATAGCGGTATATGGAAATTATAATCTTGCAGGGGCAGGGAGTACAGACTTTTATAAAGATTTAACAATTTTAGAAGATAATAAAATAACGAACACAATAGCATTAGTAGATGGTATTCAGTGGAGAGATAATACAGAAGTTGAGAAAATATCTGGAAATTTTTCTAATGAAATGAAGGCTTCAAAATTATATAGCCTACGATATATAAAAACTGGAGATAAGTTTAAAATAAAAAATGTAGGAACAACTATTGATGGAAGAAATGTAAATCTAAATGTAACTGCTGTAATAGGTAATCCAAGGGGGCAAAGTGTTGCTGGAGAGCCAGTATCTGAACAAGATTTACGTATAACTAGGGAACAATATAATTCAATTTATTTTGATTATGGTAATATGGAAAATATATCCTTAGTATTTAATTTAGTAGATGATAATGATAATAAATTGAAATTTGGATTAGGGACTTTAGTTGGTGATGTTGATGGAAATCAAGGTTCAAAATTACAATTTTCAGATTCTTCAAAATCAATAACTCCTCCGGGGTCAGAACTTGAGGAAAAAAATGGAACATTTTTTAGTAAATATAATGAACCATATTTAAATTTCAACAGCACCCCAAAAGGAACATATTTAACAATAGGGTATGGTGATTCATTAACATACACACATTATACAAGTGAAACATCCTTACCGTCAGATAATGAAAGAATAAAACATGACCAAATGATTGCAGAAAATAAAAAAAATAATATCAGAGAATACGCTATTGCTTTTAATTTATTTGGAAAATCAGCTGAATTAAAAAAAATACCTAATCCTAGACCAGTTTCTAAACCTAAATTAGATCTAGAAAAGCCACTGCCTGAAAAACCAATATTAGAAACCTTAAAAGAAGAACCACCCAAACCAGAACAACCTACGCTAAAACCAATTCCTAGAGAAATAACTGCACCTACTGTAGGTTACACAACATTTAGATTAGCGGAAAGACCACGGGTATTCAAGGAAGCTAGAAATTTAGATAATACAAATCTTGATAATAGTTTAGTAAGTAAAAACTCTACAGTTAAATTTACACTTAAAGTTGATAAACTTCCTGCAGGACGTGAAGCGTTAAATGTATTAGAATTTACAGATCATTTACCACAAGGGTATGTTATCGATGAAGCAACTGTAACTAGAGAGAATAATGCATTAGGTTATAACACTGCTTATGATAAAGCTAATCATACTGTAGTATTTAGTGCTAATTCTACACTGTTAAATAAATTAAATGCAAATCTTAACGAGGTTGTTGATGTGGTAGCACCTACTGTTACCGGGACTGTGACTAATGATGGTGGTATTTATAAAAATAACTTTAAAATCAATTTAAATAATAAATATACTACTCACAGTAACGTTGTTACAGTAAATACACCGAATGGTATTACACCTAACAAAGTTAATACAAATGCAGATAATTCTAACATCAATGGAAAGATTGTTGTAGCTGAAACTACAAACTATTACAAACTACTTTGGGATTTAGATCAATATAGAGGTATGAAACTTAGTAGAAACGATATTGCAAAAGGATTTTATTATTTAGAAGATTATCCAGAAGAAGCAGTAACAATTAATAATAGATTAGTTAGCTTAGTTGATAGTAATGGGAAAGCAGTAACTGGAGTAGAAGTAAATAGTTATGATAATTTAGAAAATGCTCCAGAAAATGTAAAAACAATGCTTTCAAAAGCTAATATTACACCAAAAGGAGCATTCCAATTATTTACAGCAACTAATCCAACTGATTTTTATAATAAATACGTTGTTACAGGAAATTCTATTAAGATAACGAATCCGATGGTAGTTAAAGATAGTTTAACTCAAACGGGTGGAGTATATGAGAATAAAGCATATCAAATTGATTTAGGAAATGGCTATGCAACAGGAACTGTTAGAAATATCGTGCCTAAAGTTGATACTAATAAACATAATTATAATGAAGACGGAGTATTAATTGATGGAAAACAAGTAGTAGCTGGTACTACAAATCACTATAAATTAACTTGGGATTTAGACCAATATAGAGGTATGAGTGCTACAAATAGCGAAATAGCTAAAGGTTTCTTCTTTGTGGAAGACTACCCAGAAGAAGCATTGACTATTGATAACTCTAAAGTAACGATGTTAGATGGTAAAGGACAAGCAGTAACTGGAGTAGAAGTAAGTAACTATAATAGTTTAGAAAATGCACCAGAGGATATTAAACAGGCTCTAGTAAATGCGAAAATCGCACCAAAAGGAGCATTCCAGTTGTTCAGAGCGACAAATGCGAAAGATTTCTTTAACAAATATGTACTTACAGGAAACTCAATTACAATAACAACACCAATGAAAGTAAAAGAAGAACTTACAACAACAGGTGGAACATACAATAATAAAGCGTATCAAGTTGATTTCGGTAAGGCTTTTGAAACAAATATCGTAACTAATATTGTTCCAAAAGTAACACCAGAAAAACATAACACAAATGAAGATGGAGTTGTAGTTGATGGAAAACAAATAGTCGCAGGAACGATAAATTACTACAAATTAACTTGGGATTTAACACCATATAGAGGTGTAGTACCAACAAGAAATGAACTTAACAAAGGTTTCTTCTTTGTAGAAGATTATCCAGAAAAAGAAGTAACTATTGATAACTCAAAAGTTACTGTGGTAGACAGCAAAGGACAAGCAGTAACTGGAGTAGAAGTAAGTAGTTATAATAGCTTAGAAGAAGCACCAGAAAATGTAAAAACAATGCTTTCAAAAGCTAATATTACACCAAAAGGAGCATTCCAATTATTTAATGCTAGTTCTCCAATGGACTTTTTCAATAAATATGCATCTGTAGGAAACTCAATCACAATAACAACACCGATGACAGTAAAAGAAGAACTTACAACAACAGGTGGTACAATAAGAAATAAAGGGTATCAAATTGATTTTGGTAAAGGACGTGAAACTGAAATAATTACAAATGAAATTCCAAAAGTAACACCAGAAAAACATAATACAAATGAAGATGGGGTAGTAGTAGACGGAAAACAAGTAGTCGCAGGAACAACAAATCACTACAAACTAACTTGGGATTTAGATCAATACAGAAATATGACCGCAACAAGTCGTGAAGTGGCTAGAGGCTTTTTTGTTGTAGAAGATTATCCAGAAGAAGCGTTAACTATTGATAATTCAAAAGTAAAAATGGTGGATAGTAAAGGACAAGCAGTAACTGGAGTAGAAGTATTGAGTTATGATAGTGTAGAAAATGCACCAGATGATATTAAAAAATCTTTAACAAATGCAAAAATCGCACCAAAAGGAGCATTCCAATTATTCAGAGCGACAAATGCAAGAGATTTCTTTAACAAATATGTACTTACAGGAAACTCAATCACAATAACAACACCAATGACAGTAAAAGAAGAGCTTACAACAACAGGTGGAGTGTTTAACAATAAAATGTATCAAGTTGATTTTGGTAAAGGTCGAGAAGTTGAACATGAAGTAACTAATAATATTCCAAAAGTAGAACCGACTAAGCATAATACAAATAAAGATGGAGTTGTAATTGATGGTAAAGTTATTGCACCAGAAACTGTAAATAATTATAAGCTTCTGTGGGATTTAGATCAGTACAAAGGAGTTGTCGCAACAAGTCGTGAATTAGCTAAAGGATTCTACTTTGTAGAAGATTATCCAGAAGAAGCACTTGCGATTAATAATTCAAAAGTGACTATGATAGACAGCAAGGGACAAGCAGTAACTGGAGTAGAAGTATTAAGTTATGATAGTGTAGAAAATGCACCAGATGATATTAAAAAAGCTTTAGTGAATGCGAAAATCACACCGAAAGGAGCATTCCAAGTTTATAAAGCGACAAATTCAAGAGAATTTTATGATAAATACGTATTTACTGGAAATTCAATCACAATAACAAGTCCTATGACAATGTTAGAAAGTGTAAATAAAAATGGAGCTGTTTATAATAATAAAGCATATCAAATTGATTTTGGTAAAGGACGTGAGACTGATGTAGTAACAAATACTGTACCAAAATCAAACCCAGAAAAACACAACTTTAACGAGGATGGAGTTCTTATTGACGGCGGTTTAGTCCCAGTAGGTTCAACAACTGAATATAAGCTGACATGGAAATTAAGCAATCTTCGTGATGTAGTAGGAACTAATGAGGCTATAAATAGAGGATTCTATTATATCGATGATTATCCAGAAGTACTTAAAACACTAGATGATAGAATTAAAGTATTAGATTCTAACGGAAATGTAGTTAACGGTATAAAAGTTACAAAATACGATAATTTAGAACAAGCAAGTAGTGAAATTAAAGCTATTTTATCGAAAAACAATATCACACCAAAAGGAGCGTTCCAGGTATTTTCAGCAGAAAATCCAATAGAGTTTTATAATAACTATGTTAAAAAAGGTATTGATTTAACGATTGTTAATCCAATGCAGGTAACACAAGCACTTAAAGAAAATGGTGGAAGTTATCAAAACGTAGCGTATGAAATTGATTTTGGAGTTGCTCAAGTGACAGATACTATTACAAACACAGTTCCAAAAGTAAAACCTGTAAAACATAATTATAATGAAGATAACGTTAAAATTGATGGAAAAGTGGTACTTGCAGCTTCAAGAACTAATTATAAGTTAAACTGGAACTTATCAGCATATAAAAATGTAGAAGCATCAGACAAATACATTAAAAAAGGATTCTATTTTGTAGACGATTATCCAGAAGAAGCACTAAACTTAGATGAGAAAAATATTACTATTACTGACGACAAAGGAAAAGCAGTAGTCGGAGTAGAAGTAGTAAATTATGAAAGTTTAGAAAAAGCACCAGAAGAAGTTAAAGCAGTTCTAAAAGAAGCTAAAGTAACTCCAAAAGGAGCATTCCAGTTATTTAAAGCAACTGATTCTAAACAATTTTATAATGACTATGTTAAAACTGGAACTAATCTTACTATAACTAATCCAATGATAGTAAAACCAGAAATGGCAAGAAAAGATAGTAAAAAAGTTGTAGATGATAAAACTGAAAATAAAACAATAAAAGATGTAACAAAAGTGAATAACAGCGTTACAACTACAAACATTAAACCAGAAGTAGATAAAGCTATTGATGAGGCTGTAGAAAAAGAGAATAATATTCTTAATACTATTTCAAAAGTATCAGTTGAAAATACTGAAAAAGATAAAGTCACTAAAGGTAGTGGAAAAACCACAGAATATAAAAATAGAGGATACCAAATTGACTTTGGTAATGGATATGAAACAGATGTAGTAGCTAATAATGTACCAAAAATTGATCCTATAAAAGATGTAGTAATTGATGTAAAAGGTAAAGAAAGCCTACAAGGAAAAGAAATAGAGCTAAATAAATTATTTAATTATAAATTAATTGGAACTGAAATTCCATCTAATAGAGGGACTAAACTTACTCAATATGGATTTAGTGATGATTACGATGAAAAAGCCGATAAATATCAAGCTAATTATAGAGTATTTTCTATGAAAGATATTAAACTTACTGATGGAAGTATAATTAAACAAGACAGTGAGCTTACTAAATACACTACTCAAATTATGACAGATGGTAAAGTTGATATTGAGTTTGATAAAGAGTTCTTAGATAAAATTGATTTAGATAGTGAGTTCCAAGCTGAAGTTTACTTACAAATGGAGCGTATAGCAAGTGGTGAAGTTAAAAATACATTTATTCATATGGTAAATGGAGTAGAAGAAACGTCTAACACAGTTATAACCTTTACTAAAGAACCAGAAAAACCAGTTGAACCAGAAAAACCAGTTGAACCAGAAAAACCAGAAGAGCCAAAACAACCAGAAATTCCAAAAGTGGAAGAAAAAACACCGAATAAGAGTACAGGAAAAGTATTACCAAATACAGGAGTAGCTGATACTGATGGAACTTCAACAGCGATAGCATTAACCGCATTAGCGACTGCAGGATTTATCGCAAGAAGAAAAAAAGTTAAAAATTCATAATATATAAATCTTGAGGTCTTTAGTGAAAAGCTAAAGACCTCTTTTTTATTTTGTAAAGGAGTGAAGATAATGGACGAAAGAGGAGTAAATCAAAGAACGTATAAAGATTTGAAAGCAGATATATCACAACATACAGCAATTAATATAGGTTATTATTGGGAAGTTTTAAATGAAATACCAGGTGAAGTATTGATAGATACTATAAAAGAAATAGCTGTAAATGGCTGGATTAACAATAATACCAGTGAACAAGAGTTGAGAAATATGTTAATAACAGAATCTGTTAAAAATATGAGTTATCAAGAATTTAAAGATATAGCTCATTATTTTTTCGGTTTTGTACCAGACGATGAAGCGATGTTTCAAAGAGTTCAACCAATAGAAATAACAAGAGAAAATTATAATTATTTAGTTGAACAAAATAAAAAAGCCTTTGGATTAGAACAGGAGCTTAACGAGTTAAAAGATAAACAGAACAGTCTTGAAAATAAAATAAATAATGTGGAAACAATGATTGTTCCTTCTGAAAGTGAAGTAGTTGGAATAGATATGAAAAATGAAGAATTGTTAGTTTTAAACTCACCATTATATTCAATTATTGAAGAAGATTTAATTGTTGACGACTATTTAATAAACGATTATCGATCAAGGGATAATGGAGATAAGCAAATAATAGATTACTTGAGAGATGAGTACAAAGAGATAGATTTATTAAGTAAAGAGTATATTTTAAATAATGATACTTTATATGGAGAAAAACTAATATTTAGCTATGATATTTATGAAATAGACTACGATTTGATAGATGAAGATCAATTTAAAACGCTTAGAGATTTCTATGACTTCGCTAAACAATTTGAATCTTTTAAAGAAGAGTATCCAATGTATCCAGACTATATTGAGAGTAAATACAATGATATATATATATATCAAGATAACCCATTTAATAATTATTCTAGTAAAATTTTAAAAAATAAAATTAAAGATATTCAAAATGTGTTATCTAAGCATAATAAAAAATTAATCACAAAAGATGTTACTGGTTATTCTCGAGGTGAAGAATGGAAGTTAGGTTATTTAGCAGATGAAAGCCAAGATAATAAATTGGTAGAAGCATATTTAGAAAATTTTGTAGGAGCATGGTATAAAGGTACACTTGCGAGGCTTGAAACTATACCTTTTGAATCATTTGACAGAGGACAATTAGTAGGTGAATCAACGGAAATAAATTATATTAATACTGATATTTTACCAATTAATAACAGAGAAAAATTAGAAAAAATAAAAGAGGTGTACCCTCATTTAAGACAATTTAAATCTAAAGAAGAAGTATTAAATAAAGAAAAAGAGAATAATAAAAAAATAGTGGAAAATAGAAGTAAAACTATAGGGGGAAGATAGTTATGACTTTAACAAAAGAAGAAGCTAAAAATATGAATATACTTGATGTAGCAAATTCTTTAGGGATGAATATGTTAAAGTCAAGTAGAAATGAATATTATTGGGACGAACATGACTCTTTTAAGATAAATACTTCAAAGAATATGTTCAGATGGTATTCAAAGGATATTGGTGGAGATGTTATTCAGATGGTACAAACTCTTAGAGGAGTATCATTTAAAGAAGCTATAAATTATCTCGATACCGGGCATTTTGAAGAAGCAAAAGTACAAGAAGTAACTAGAGAACCGTTTAAATATCTATTAGAAAAATATGAAACTGATTTTGATAATGGCAGAAGATATTTAAAAGAGGTTCGTGGGCTTTCAGAGAACACTATAGATTTTTTTCTAAAAGAAAAAGTATTAGCTTTAGTCAATAGGAAATATAAGGATGGATATTCTGAACAAGTGTTAGTTTTTAAATACTTTGATGACAACAAAAGTATAATAGGTGGGACATTACAAGGTATCGTACCCAATAAAGATAGGTACGAGGGGAAAGGATATTTAAAACAAATAATTTATAATTCTGATGGAACTGCAGGAGTTAATGTTACTGTAGGAGAGAAAGCCGATAGATTAATTTTCTTTGAAGCACCTATTGATATGATGAGTTATTATGAACTAAATAAACATAATTTAAACAATGTAAAATTGATTTCAATGGACGGTTTAAAAGAAATTACAGTAGCAAGATATTTAACAGAATATATTATTACTGATGAAGCTAGGAGAAAGACCTTAGATTTTAGTAATGCAGTAGATTATATGAATTTCATAATCAACGACACAGATTATTTTGACGATAATAAGAATACCGATGTAATAACACTAGCTGTTGATAACGATAGTGCAGGAAGAAATTTTATTGGAAAATTAGAAAAAATAGGTTTGAAATTCCAAACAGAATTACCTCCTCAATTAAAAAATAAAGAAAAAACTGACTGGAATGAGGTATTAATAGTCCAAAAAAAGTTGGAGAAAAGCAAAGGAGAGATTAACGTGGAACAGAACACAGAAAATAAAACGATAGAGGAGCTTAATGCTCCTTTTTTTAATGCAGAAATATTAGATGCGTATGTAGAAGAAGTAATGCAATATTATACAAAAGACATAACTAAAGCTGATTATCTTTTTCCAGATGGTCGTATGGTTAGTTCTTGGGAGTATGGATTAAGAGGTTCTGATCATAGAACTATTCGTAATTATTTTGATGCTATGGAGCAACCACAATTAGATATTTTAGATAATCACCCTAGGGATTTTTGGAATTTAATTCATAATGGTTTAGGTGCAGTTAGGCTTACACCAGAAACTCAAGTAGCACTTATTCTCGAAGGACAGAAATTGACACCTATTCAACAAGAAATATTAAAAAATAGTGCGTTTACAGTAGAAGTATATCAAGAAAGTAAGGAAATCACACCAGAATATTTAAAAAAGTTAGGAGTAGATTATAAATTCGAAAAAGAAAAAATAAGTAATTTAGGTAGTAAAGAAGAACAGAATGTAAGTTTACAAAAATTAGTAGATAGTAAAAAAATAAATCAATGGCAAAAACAACCAGAATATTATTTTGTAAAAGGTTTAAGAAAAGTAGCAGTAAAATTAGAAAATGGAAGATTAAGATTATCTAAAAAATATCCTCCTAAAAACGATAATGAAAAGCAGTACATAAAAGATTTATTTGAAGGAAAAGATGTATCGATAAGTGAAATAAGATTACAGAAACTACCCGAAAACACTCCAAAAGAAGAAAAAGAAAAAATAATAATAGAAAACTTAGCTTATGGGAATGATGCAAAAGGACTTAATGAGCATTTAAAAATGGGTTTAAAAGAATATGTAAATTCTGATCAATATAAAAAATATTTAGATACAATTAGTAAGTTTCATAACTATTCAAGAAGGAATATAGACTTAATTCATCAGCAAAAACCAGATGCAACTTTAATCGCAGGAGCTAAAAAATGGAATGAGAGTTTTGGACGATATATAAATAAAGGTGAAAAGGGATTTACAATATATGCACCGAGTGAGCATAAGGTTAAGGATTTAAATGGAGATTTTGTATTAGATGAAGATGGAAAAGTAAAAACTAATATACGTTTCATTCCAGTAAAAGTTTTTGATGTGAGCCAAACAAACGGTAAGGAATTATCATTAAATTCTGTTGAGTTAGAAAACAATGTGGAGAATTATGTTAATATTTATAAAGCCTTAAAAGAAATTGCAGATAAAGAGAATATAAAAATTGTTTTTGTAGATAAAGAACTTATGCCAAGAGCTTATGGAAGTTATACTCCAGCAAAAAATACAATCGAATTAAGAAAAGGTATGGGGCAGGGAGATACACTTAGTACGTTGATTCATGAACTGGCTCATGCAAAATATCAAAGTAAAATTATCACAACAGAAGAATATGCTTTAAATGAGTTACATGCAGAAAGTATAGCTTACGTAACTTCAAAACATTTAGGATTAGACACAAGTAAGCAAAGCTTCGGTTATTTAAATTCATATATGAAAGATAGAAAAGACTTTACAGATTTAGATAGGGTTATTGACAAAATTCATAGTGATGCAAAAGATTTAATTAATAAAATAGATACAACATTAGAAAAAGTAAAATCAAAAGAAGTAACAAAAGATAAATTTCAAAGTAAAATTGAAAGAGCAATAGAAAAACAAAAAGAAAAAATATCACAAAAAACACAAGAGGTTATGCCAGAAAAAAAGTTTCCAACACAACCAGCGATGAAGAATTGATAATGAGTTTATTGAAAAGAAATAAAAAGAATAAAGAAGAAAACGAAGGAGAAAAATAAAAATGGAAATAAAAATAAATGATGAAGAAATTTATGAATGGGCAAATAACTTGATATTAGAAACGTATGAAAATTCAACACTTGTTGAAGAACAAATATTGAGTTTAACAAGCAGTCTAATGTTAGAACATATCGCACCAGAATATTATAATGTAAATGATATTCCAGAAGATATTTTTGAATTAATAGAACATTTAGATTTAGAAAAAGAAAAAATAAGAGTAGAAGAAATACAAAAATTTTCTTTTGAAAATGAAAATGAAGACATCTTTGAAATTTATAGTATCGCTTTGTACGGATTAAATAATTTTGGTGTAGAACAAATAAAAGAAAATATGAACGAGATAATAAAGACATATTTAGATAATCCAGAAATATTGGAAAGTAGTTTATAAAAAATTTAAAATATGTAAAAAGATAGTGAAGAAATAATTTTGTGATATTTTTTTCTTTGGAAAATTAGAACGATTATACTTCAAAAAAATTATATGAACAGATAAATTTTTTAAAAGAATAAAATGAATTTTTATCAAATCTAAATTTCAAAAATTTCAAATTTAAAAGAAAAAATAAAAATAGAATTTTATAAAAAATAATTTTTCGAAGAAAAATTAAATTAGGGGATTGGGGAATTTCCCCAAAAATAAAAATGATTAGTTACTTTCGTTTGCTAAAAACGAAGGTAATTTTTCATTTTTAAAGAGCATAGTGAGTACTCACATGCTACGCTTGCCAGTAGGGAAAAATGTTAAACAGTGGTGTTTGTAACACGACTGTAACATTTTTCCGAGTATCAAAAAAAATCGATTGTAACAATTTTGTAACATTCGATTTTTTCCAATTTTTATAAAAAAGGAATGATGAAATGAACCGAAAAAGAAAAATTCAAAAGAAAATTTATGTTGATGAGAATGAAAATGAACTTATAAGAAGAAAAATGGAAAAAGCAAATAAAGAAAATTTTGGATCATTCGCTCGTGAAATTTTATTAACTGGAGAGATAAATTTAATTAACTTTGACGAAATAAAAAAACTTCGTTATGAATTAAATAGAATAGGGAATAATATAAATCAAATTGTAAAGCGAGCTAATGAAGATGGGAAAGTAGAAAAAAGTCAACTTGTAGAAATTTTAAAATTTCAAAATCAATTAGAAGAAGAAATTAATAAATTATTAAATGAAAAAATAAAGAGGGTGAAGTAAAATGGAAAATGTAGAGAAAATAAATTTAAGTGGAATTGAAAAAAAGATATTTTTATTCTTATTAGAAAACATTGATTTAACTGTTTATTATACAGACTTACTTTTGAAATTTTCAAAAACTATAGATTTAAAATCCTATACTAATATTAAAATTTTAGTTCATGGAATTAAAGAAAAATTAATAAATACAAAATATAAAATTTTACTTAATAATAATTATAGCTGTATTTTAAAAATGAGGTAAGTATGGTAGTAACAAAAGTTTTTCAAATTAAAAATAGTAATAAACTAAAACAAGGTGTAAATTATATAGACGACAAAGAAAAAATATCTAAATATGACAAAGAAGAAAATGGACTAGATGATAAAATTGATTATATAGTTGATGAAAATAAAACTAATCGAAATAAAAGTAATGGCGAGAAAGATTGGGGCGATGTAATATTCTTTTCAAATAAAGAATATGTATCAGCTTACGGTTTAACCTCACCGAAATATGCTTTTGAAGAAATGATGATGACAAAAATGCAAGCGAAACAGATTTTAGGTTCTGATAGGCAAGGAGGAAAAGTTGATGTATTAGCTCATCATATAATACAGAGTTTTTCTCCAGAAGATAATCTGACACCAGAAGAAGTTCACGAAATTGGTAGAAAAACAGTTCTTGAACTTACAGGAGGTGAACATGAATTTATAATAGCAACACATCTTGATAAAAATCACATGCATAATCATATTATTTTTAACACTACAAATAATGTGACTTTGAAAAAATTCAGATGGCAAAAAGGGACTAAGAAAAGTTTAGAAAATATTTCTGATAAATATGCAGATCTTTATGGAGCAAAAATTCTGGATAGAGATAAAATTATATCTTACAAAAAATATGAAGCGTACAAAAAGCAAAATACTTTTAGATATGAAATAAAACAAAAGTTAAATTTTCTATTAAAAAATTCTAACTCAGTAGACGATTTTATAGAGAAAGCAAAATTACTTGGTATAGAAGTAAATACTGAAGGAAAAGAAGTTAAATATAAATTGCTTAATAGGAAACAGCAAAGAAATGTAAGAGATAGGACATTATCGAAAAAAGGATATTATTCATTTGAAAACATAGAAAAAATGACCGCTGGCAACAAAAAATATATTTCAAAAGAAAAAATAAAAGAAATGTATGAAAATCATAAGCAAGAAAGAGAAGAAAATTTTGAAATGAGATTTGTAGTCGAGCCATGGCAAGTTTTAGAAGAAACCAAACGAGGAATATATGTAGAAGTTGAGTTTGGAATTGCGAATAAGGGGATAGTCTTAGTTCCATATACTAAAATTGATAAAATAGATAAGGGATATGAAGCGTTCATTAAATCTAATGATTATTTCTATTTTCTTAATGAGGGTAATTCTAAAGAAAATCGATATATAAAAGGTACTACATTAGCAAAACAACTTTCAAAAGAAAATGGTGAAGAGGTAGTCTACAAAAATTACTATATAAGTAAAATGGAAAAACTTATAGAGGAATTTAACTATCTTTCAACAAATAGGATAACAAATTCTGATGAATTTAAAGATTTTCAAGAGAGATTTGTTGAGAGTTTAGAAAAAACAAACATTGAATTAATTAGATTAGATACAAAAATAGCAGAATTAAATAAGCTGCATTCAGCTTTGTTAGGTATAGAAGGGGGGAGCGAAGAACAAAAAAGAGTGGCAGAAGAAATATTAGGGAAATTAAAAATATCAAGAGATGTAAAAATAGAAGATGTAGAAAAATTATTAAATGAAGTTAAGGTAGAAAGAGATATATTGAATATAAAATATAAAGAGACAATAAACGAATATAACTACTCTAAAAATATAGAGAAAAATATAAAAATTAGAGGAACTAATAGAAGGTTAGATAATAATAAGAGGGGAAAAATAAAGTAAAAGAAAAATCAAGAAATTTGAAGGGAAAAATAATTTAATTAGAACACATTTCATGCTAAAATAAAATATCTTAAACACGAGGATTTCTATCGAACCTTCGCTATTTAGTAGAGCTTATTTTTATGCATTTTTTTAAAAAAAGGTTTAAAATACCTCTTGACTATATACCTTATATAAGGTATAATTAATAGTGTAAAGAACAGGAGGGATAAAATGATAGAACAAGTAATTAAACAAATAGAAGAATTATTCAACAGTGATTTAACTGATTATAGAATTTCAAAAGATACAGGATTGACACTGAGTGTTATTCAAAATTACCGCAGTGGTAAGTATGAGTTAGAAAATATGAGTTTTAAAGTAGCAAAAAAATTAATCAGATATTCGGAGGAATTAAAAATGAGAAATTACGATAAAATGATGGTAGTAGTAAATGAGTTAGTATTAGAAGATGGAGCAACAGTGAGTTACTGGACTGAAGATAAACCTAACGATTGTACTTGTTGCTATTCAGTTGAAGAGTTAAAGGCTCACCTAGGATATATGGAAGAAGATGATTATGAAAAATTAATATTCCAGGTTGATAATGGTGATGATTGTGACAAGTCATATCAGTTTTACATGAGTGAATACAAAGCTGTATTAGATCGTGACGAAATTACATTATCATTCTTACACAACACAAGATAGAAATTAAGCTCCAAAATAAAGGGGCTTTTTGTGTGGAGATTTAGGGAAAATTATCTGAATACTTGTTAAATTCTGATGTACTGACGAATACATGTTTTGCACATATGTTGTTAAAATCAAATTTAGAAGATGAATATAATATGTGTATAATAAATTTATTTCATGAGACAATAAAATGAAAGAGAGGAAAATAAAAAATAAGTTGTTCAAGGCATTGACAAGTCCCAAATAACAGTTATAATATTGGAGTATCCAATGTATCCAATGTATCCAATGTATCCAATGTATCCAATGTATCCAATGTAT
>CAMYEU010000002.1 GCA_947254465.1 uncultured Gemella sp.
TATTATTAATATATACTTCTTTAGAACTATTTTTAAACTGTTCTAGTTTTTCAAAAAAAGTTAATTTCACTTATTCTCTCCTTAAAGAATGTATTTAATCACTAGTATATCATATATCTAGTTATTTTTCAGTTGATATAATAATTTCTAAAGAAAACAACTTAAAACAAAAACTCGAATCTATATTTCCCCAGACTCGAGTTTTATCATTTAGTTTACATATTCGAAAGAAGCGTCCCCTTCTTCACAACATAATCAGCTCATCATCTTTTAATCTTCTCTACTTAATATTAAAATTCTTAAGTACGATACTAAATGTTGTTAAGTTGTGTAGTAATGCTAATAAATTTGATGGTAATACGTTTATTAATCCTAAGAATATCAGTGAACTATTAATTGATACGGTACTCTTAACATTGTTACTCATTTGTGCACGTAGTGTTTTAGAAACATCTGACAGTAATAATAACGAGTTTAGTGAATCTGATTTTAGGACAACATCGCTAATTTGTTTTGAAAGATCCGCACTTTCACTCATAACAATACTTACGTCACTTTCTGATAATGCCGCTGAATCATTTAGACCATCACCTATCATTAGAACTCGACGTCCTTGTTCTTTTTCACTCTTAATGTATTCAAATTTCGTAACTGGCGTCATACTTGTATGTACTTCATCAAAAGTTACATCTTTTAAAATTTTTTTAGTTCTAAGTTCATTATCCCCTGTTAAGAGAACTACCTTTTTACCTCTATTTCTAAGCTCGGTTAACACTGCACCAGCTTCATCTCTTAATGGGATATCTACACAGAAAATTGAGATTAATTTTCCTTTATACCCCAAGAATAGTAGGTTATATTGTTCTTGTTTTTTGGCTATAATTTGTTCTTGCTCAGCAGTAACAACTATACCTTCGTCTTTTAGCAATTGTCTACTTCCGATAACTACTTTCTCTCCGTCGATATGAGATACTATCCCTTTTGAAGCGATATGATAAAGTTCTGTGTGCATCTCTTCATGCTCAATTCCATCTTCTTCCGCCTTACTTACAACGGCACTGGCAATCGGATGATAGATATGTTCCTCTAAACACGCTCCAATTCTAAGAACTTCTTCATAAGAATATTCATAAAATGGTAGTACTTCCTGAATATACGGTTTAGATACTGTGATTGTTCCTGTTTTATCAAAAACAAATGTATCTATATCCTCATATTTATCAAGGGTTACTGAATTTTTCACCACAATTTTTTGATCAATTAGGTTTTTTATAGTAGTTAGATATGCTACAGGGGTTGATAATTTCAATGCACATGAGTAATCTACTAATAAAAACGACATCGCCTTCGCGAATGATCTTGTAAATAAATACGTTAGTCCCATCGCTAAGAAGTTATATTTTACTATACTGTCGGCTAATTTGATATATTTGTAATGATATGTGTCTTCTCTACTTTCAGAATCTTTCATTAGTTGAATTAAATGTTGGATACGACCATTAACTTGTGGATTTTCTACTTTCAGTTTAATCTCACCGTTAACAACTATCGTGTTAGAATAGACCTCATCTCCAATATTCTTCACAATCGGGAAACTTTCTCCTGTCAATGAACTTTCATCAACACTAGCTCCCCCGCTCAACACAATACCATCAAATAGAATTTCGTTTCCTTCTGAAACTAGAATTATATCGCCTTTTTTCACCTCTGCACAAGTTACTTTTCTATTACCTTCTTCTTCAACAAGCCAGATTTCTCTATCCATAGAAGTTAGGCTTTGTTCTAGTACTTTTACAGATTTTTTCTCAGACCAGTTGTTTAGAGCTTCTCCTAATTCCAGGATGAACATAATAGAACTTGCCGTTTCACGAGCACCCGTCGCTAATGAGACTAAGATTGCTGCAGAGTCCAGCGTTTCCATAGTAATTTGCTTGCGTCCTAATAATTTCAGCGTATCTTTTAAATATCCTGATGCTTTCCACCATGTGTGAATGGCTCTAAGTGGAAGTGGTACGAATAATTTCGACATCGCACGCCAAAAAATGGCATCTACAATTATTGAATAAGGACTTTCTTCAGCTACCACAATTGGATTTTCGTAACAGTCCTTAACTCTTTCTTTATCTACTAGTTTAAAGAATTCTTGTAAACAACTGTTACAACCATCTTTAAACATAACGACAAAAGTGTACTCATCTTGATAAAAGTCCACTTTTTGTATATTTTCGATTTTTGATGCCTGTTCTTTAAAATATACTTTTACATCTGGTGTCAAGCGAAAATCAGCTCTAACTCTCGCTCTTGCACTTGAAAGATGTAGTATTTTAAAATTCATCTTATTTTTCCTCTAATTCTTGAAGATTGCTTTCTCTTTTTTCTTTTTTGTATAAGTCTTTAGCATCCGCTACAACATCATCAGCATGTTGCTTAATGTTTGATACTGTCCCTTCTACTCCGTCTTTTGCTTTATATAATTTTGATAAAACAACTGAGTAACCTTTCTTAGCATCCTTACTTGCTAAAAGTTTAAGACCTAAAGTTCCGAATGCTACTCCTCCTGCGAATACTCCTGGTGTTTTAAGTGCAGCTTTTGCTACTTTTAATGCTTTGATTGACATATTTAATTCCTCCTTATATACTTTGTATTTATATTATTATATCACTTTAAAAAATATATGTAAATACTAATATATCAAGCTTTAACTAATATCATTTAATATTCTAAAAACTTCGTATTTTGAAAATATTTTTACTTTACATATCACTTGTATAGTCAAAAATTTAATGTTTTATTCTTATCAAACTACTTTTGAAAATTGTATTTTCTTAGAGTTTTACAATATATTTTACCTATATTTCATAATAATTTAACTCTAAAAACACCATATCTCATAAATCTTCACCAGGGAAACTTAAATTTCCAAGGGAATATTTCTTCTCTTTACTGTAGTGAACAATCTTGTTTATTAATGTAAAATATATCATTATTTTTTATAATTCACTCAAATTTCAATCATACAATGCTGAATATTTGAATAATGAATTAATAATACTCAAATAAATATTTTTATCAACTCAAAACTTAATTTATGTTATAATAACAATGTTGAAAAATGAGGTTGACTCGACAAAATTAATTCCCTCGAAATCACAATTTTTGAGTCACTATATTTAAAATTAAATAGACTAAACATACAATAAGGAGCACATTATGATTTATATTATTGGACTTGGACCTAATGATAGTTCTAACATTAAAGAAAATATTAAACAACTTTTACTAGATAACACTAATGCAAAGATTATTGCGCGTACTAAGGAGCACCCTGCAATTTCTTTCTTGGAGGAGAATAATATCACGTTTGAAACTTGTGATAGATTTTATACAGAAAGTGAAAATTTTGAAAATACATATAACGGTATTGCGAATTATATTCTTGAAGTTGCTGAGGCTAACGATGTAATGTATCTTGTTCCTGGACATCCTATGGTTGCTGAACTAACTACTCAACTGCTTATAAACAGTGGTAGAGACGTAAAAATCATTGGTGGTGAAAGCTTTTTAGATTCTTGTTTTAACTCAGCGAAGTTCGATCCTGTTGAAGGATTCGCCCTAGTTGATGCTACTGCACTTGAGACGTTAAAACAGGTTAATCCACTACAACACCTACTTATTACACAATGTTATGATGATTTAACTGCGGCTAATGTCTCTGACGAACTAATGTCGTTCTATCCTTATGATCATGAAGTTACAGTTATTGAGCAAGCCGGTGCAGAAGATGAGAAAATTTATACAGCACCTCTACATGAACTATCAGCTGCAGTTGGTGAGGATGTAAATAACCTACGTGCTTTATATATCGCACCATTAAAAGATGGACTTAGCTTCAATATCAAAGACTATACTAAAGAATTCGATGAAAATGATGAAACTACGGAAGCTGATTTAGTTGAAAAATTAGAGAAACTTGTCACAGGTCTTAAAGTAAACTTAAATAAAGAAGAAGACTATACAAGTGATAATTCAAAATTATTAGCTGAGATTATTAATACCTCACTTGACTTTACAATAGCTAGCGATAACTACTACGAACTTAATGATATTCTTTCTGAAATGAAAGCAGACAGACAAAAATAATTTTATAATAAGGATAATAATATGGATAAGGTATTAGCTTTTAGCAAAAAATTATTAAAAGAAGTTATTGATAAAAACTCAATCGTTGTTGATGCTACTGCTGGAAATGGGAATGATACGTTGTTTCTAGCGAAGACTTCAGCCAAAAGGGTCTATGCATTTGACATCCAACAATTGGCAATAGAAAACACTAGGGGGCTAATCGGAGAAGCTGAGCTGACGGACAAATGCGAGATTGTTCTTGATTCACACTTTGATTTTGATAAGTATATAGATGAAAAAATCCGTGCGGTTGTCTTTAATCTGGGGTACCTACCAAATGCAGATCATGAGATTACTACATTAGCTGAGACGACACTTGCGACGATTAGAAAATTCTTATTACACCTAGAAATCGGTGGGAGGATTGTTATTGTTGTCTATTGGGGACATGAGAATGGTAAGGTAGAAAAAGAAGCATTGTTAAATGAACTTCAAAATCTCGATCAAAAAGAAGCTGAAGTATTGGTTTATCAATTCATTAATCAGAAAAACAACGCGCCATTTATTATTGCGATTGAAAAAAGAAAGGAAATTTCATGCGAGAGATAGAAATAGAATTTAAAAACTTACTGACAAAAGATCAATATGATGTACTATTTGAAAAATATGACTTAAAGAATTCTGAAGAAATAATAAACAAAAATTTCTACTATGATGATGCAGATGAAAGTTTCAAGAAAATCGGGGCAGCACTAAGAATTCGTTATACAAATAAAAAAACAGAAATGACTCTAAAGGTAAAAGGTGAAACTCAAAATATTGAGATAAACGTACCTCTTGATGAAAGATATCCAAAAGAGCCAACGGTACTGCCGATCTTACCGAATGAAATTATCGCTGAACTAGAGCGAATGAATGTGAAGATTAAAACTCCTATGCTGATTCAAAAAATCGAGACATTAAGACACGAAGTTTCTTTAGAAAGTGGCTTGTTAGTACTTGACAAAACGACTTTTATCAATGATATCATCGATTATGAATTAGAATTCGAGACAAAAAATTACGAAACAGGATTAATCGCATTCGAGAAATTATTAGAAGAAAACAATATCGACAAAAATCCAGCAAAACCAAAAATAGCAAGAGCTGTTGAGTATTCAAAACGATAAACTGAAATATATTAAAATAACCTCCCTTATGAGATTTGCCTAAAACAATAGTCTTTGAGTAATTTCAAACGGAAGGTTTTTTGTTATATCTTATTATGGGCACACAAATATTCACTTACACTCTAATTTCAAAATGGAAATTTTGACCTTTTTTCCATTTCGAATCCTCCTTTTCTTCCAAAAATGGAAATTTTGCCTAGTTTTTCCAATTCTATCTACTTTTCCAATCCAAAAATGGAAATTTTGACCCTTTTTTCCATTTTGAACTCACTTTTTCTTCTCAAAATGGAAATTTCGCCTATTTTTTCCATTTTGAATATGCTATAATTAGTAAAAATAGATTAAAGTAGGTGATTTGTATGAATAAATATTATCCACTAGAAAAATTATTTCATATGAATTTTGATATAGAAAATGAATATAACAATAGAATCAATTCTCCTTCTACTTCTGTTACTTCGCTTAAAATCAATCCCTTTATTAAGGGAGTGAGAAAACCAGAAGAGTATCCTCTATTTATGTACAACTCTGCAGAATTGATTTTAATTCTAGAAAAAATTTATACTAATAGTGCAGAAATTATTGCAAAACAAAATATGCTTCCAGAAGCTGCACAAGAGAAGTTCTTTAATTTGTTGCTTATCAACGAACTGCAAAGTACTAATGAAATCGAACATATTCATAGTTCTAAAAGAGAAATTAGCGAGGCACTTTCTAAAAAAGATAGTGATCCTCCTAGTCTTAGACGTTTCGCTGGTATGGCCACATTATATTCTTACTTAGATAAAGAAGTTCAAATACTTGAACCTAAAGATTTCAGAAAGATTTATGATGTTCTTGTTGGAGATGAGGTTTCAAAAGAAGATGTCTTGGATGGAGATATTTTTAGAAAAGGAAGCGTAAGTGTCTATGCTGGGAATAATATCATTCATCACGGTTTAGCAACTGAGGATGATATTAACAATGGTTTAGCGAATTTAATTAGATTTATGAATTATGATAACTTGCCAAAACTATATAAAATCTTTATTGGGCACTACTATTTTGAATACATCCATCCTTTCTATGATGGAAATGGTCGTGTAGGTAGATACTTACTTGCTAAGTCTCTTACTAGTGTAGTAGATATATTTACCGCAATTACTCTGTCATACAGCATTAATAGAAATAAAAATAAATACTATAAGAGTTTTGAGAAAACATCACATCCATTAAACAAAGGTGATATGACTCTCTTTGTTAAAGAAAACTTAGAACTTTTAGTTTCAGGACAAGAGCATATATTATCTTTCTTAACAGAAAATATTGAAAAAATGTTCATAGCTAGAAAATATATTAACGATAATATTGCTGATGAAAAACTTGAAAATATACTATTCTTACTTCTACAGAGTCATTTATTTAGTGCTAGAGATGCTTTAATAAGTCATGACGAAGTGTCTAATGTTTTAGGAATTTCTAAAAGAACTTTAAATAAATATTTAGCAGAAAATGAAGATAAGATTACAGTAATTAAGAAAAATCCAAAAATATATACACTTAGCGAAGACTTTTTAGCTAAAATATTTGAATAAAAAAATCTGGGAAATTATGAATCGACTCAACAAAATCAATTTTCGAGTCACTCACTTTTCCCAGATTTTTTATTTTTTTGTATATACAAATTTCCGAAGCATTAAACTCTTCCCTTTTCTACTCTCATATATAAATGAGATTCATAAGTTTTTATAGATTTGTATCTACATGTATTAAAGGTATGTACTATTTCTCTTTAAACTTCACACCATTATTTTTTAGCTTTTTAATAATTCCTTCTCCTATACCCTCTAACTTTTTCAATTCTTTTTCTGTATAAGATTCAATAATCTCTTTATTATACAGCTCAACATCGATAAACTTGTTCAATTGTTTTTCCATACCAGCAAAGATAGAATCTTTTTTCATTATTTCCTTGGAAATATTCAATCGACCTTCGACCGTTAATCTTTGTCTACTTTCCATATCCTCTTTATAGAATTTCTCTAACAACTCATAATGATATTTATTAGTCAAATAATATTTAGCTATTCTTGCTGCGAAGAAGATTTCAAATGGTTTTGGTTGCCCATCTTCCTTTTCATTTCCTAAATCACCTTCTATAAACTCTTCAATCCTAGCAAATCCGTATTTAAATATATTACCAGTATACTCATTGAGTTCTTTAAGTTTTATCATGTAATAATGAGCTTCGTCAAATTTTTCTTGGTTTATACTAAATATACTCAGCAACAATAAAGTAGCTTCCGATTTTTCATACTCAAAGTATCCAATATGCTCCATCATTAAATCCACTCTATTCAAACGAACAAAAACAAAAGTCAGTTCGTCTACAATATCTAATAAATCTGATGGATTCGCCATAAGCATAAGTTCATAAAGTTTTTGAGCTTCTTGGTACAAACCAGCTTCAATATAATTTACAACTAGAATATCTGCCAAAACCAACTGTTCAATATCTTCTAGAATCTTTGAATCTAAAATATTTTGCTTAAGGTCAATAGCACGCTCTAATGCACTCTTATTCCCCTCATGCAATTTTCGCAAAACATGTATTTTCTCAACTACACTCATATCACTATCATCAATAGTATAAGCAATATCCACAACAGCTCCATCTAATTTAGAATTCTCAGCAACGTTAGCCTGGATTCGTTGAAACACCGTGATAGCCTCGTTCCTATTTGAAAAGTTCTTACCCTCATTTTCTAAAAACTCTTTAAGCAACCTATCAAAATTTTTATCCTGTTTTACCATAGGCCGCCCTCCATAAGTTCTGTTTTAATATCATACTCACTATCGTCTGCAAACATTACACCATTTAAATGTAAGTTTCTAATAGTTCCTTTACCTAAACCTTTTATTTTTAAGAAATCTAACTTAGTAATTTTTAAGAAATCTTCTTTTGTTAATAAGAAATTCTCATGCATAATAGCTAATTCTTTACCTCTAATAGCCATAAACGCTCTGTCTTTTCTCATATCAGCAACAGTTCTTTCTTTACGATTGGCATACTTGTCAAGTTTATCACCAATAACATATTTACTTTCTCTTATACTCATTAGAAAATCGAAATAAAAATCTTTACTTATAAAGTAATCAAATTTCATAATAGTATTTAAAGCATCCACATATTTGTAATCATCATCAGTACTGAATTTTACTAACCCTGGATTAGCAATTCTATCCAATACATCAGAAATATATTTATTTTTCTTAATAAGCTTATTGAAAAAAGCCACCGCTTCTTTCTCTTCTCCCTGCATCAAATGATAAAATACTTTTGATAATAAAATTACATCATCACCATTTCTTCCATGTTTATTCGCTAACTTATAATAACGATCAACCCCTTTAAAATCATTTAATATAAGGCTAGCTACTATAAAATTATAATACATCGGCATAGAAATATCATTATCCATATCTAAAACTATATATAATGGTTCGTATGCTTTGATTACTTTATTGTACAGCTTACTACCTAGATAAAATTCCGCTAGATGTTGACAAACTCTTAAATAAAAGTAATTAATTGGAAATAATTTGCCGATAATTACCCCTTCATCGAAACTATAGGCCTCTTCTTTTAATTGTTTCAATGCTTGTTCAATATCAAACTCTGAACAATCTCTACTAACTATCTCCCAAACCCTAGCATCTACATTATATTTAGATAGGTTTATAGCTTTTTCAATATTAGTTAGATACTTAGAACTTCCCATATATTCAATAAATTCTGTGAAAAGTCTCATCGATTCTTTAAAATCAGATTCAACTTTTTTAGAAGAGAATCTTATTTGATTATAACCTTGACCAAGTTCAAAATCTCCACATGGTCTATTTACTATTCCTGTACACTCTTTTCTCCCTACAGGAAATTTTATAATTTTTTTATTGTTCATTGTACTTTCCCCCTTTTTAATTTCCAGTAAATCTATAAAAATTACAGCGATTTAAACAATCGACTTTTGTAAAAAAATTTTTATAAAATTCACTACCTCTCCACCTTCATTCTACACCAAATTAAAATAGAATACAAACATAACATCTAATAAATAATATGATAAATAAATAAAAAAAAATTAACCTAATCAGTATGTAAACAAAAGACTCGCTCCTTATTTAAAAATAGTAAATAATTATATATTAACAAAAATACATTTTTCTCTTTATAATTCTTTATAATAATATATTCAGTTAGAGAAAAACCAACTGAGCATATGCTCAATTGGTTTTAAATATAACTACATTATGAAATCTACTAAATAGATTATTTAAGCATTCCTTTCATCTCTCTTATATTTACAGTTTTCAGCAAGAATATCATTCCTAGATAGCTGATACCTCCTACCGCAAGGTAAACTATTAGTCCGATAATTCCGTCTAATCCTAATGTTATTTTACACAACATTACAGCTCCAAACATTACTAGAGAAGAACATATGATTTTCGCTAAATCTTTATTGAACAGTAAGTTCTTATTGATAATATTACGACAATAGTACCATTGAATAGTAAAAGCTAAAAGCTCAACAATTACAGCCGTTATACTCGCTCCAATATATCCAAAAAATGGAATAACTGCAATATTAACAGCCACACTGACAAAAGCAGGAATCGTCGTTGACAACATAAACTCCTTATTTTTATTTCTAACTACTAATACCTGATATCCTAAAATATTCGTCCAACCGATAAACATAATGTTAAATACAATAATGTATAGTACATATTTTACATCTTGGAAGTTTTGTCCTAAGAATAATTTAACAAATACTTCATTTATCGCAATAAGACCAAATATCATTGGGAAAATAATAAGATTATACAAAATAAATGAAAATCTCACCATATTTTGTGCTTCTTTTTTCTTTCTTTCAGAAAGAAGATTCGCAACCCTCGGTAACATAACAGCTCCTAACGAACTAACTACGGTAAGAAGTATACTCGTTAATTTCTGCCCTTGTTCATAAATTCCAACATCTGAATATGACCCCAAAAGTCCAAGTAATGTTCTATCTAATACAACATAAAGCGATATTGCCACCTGTGGTAAAAAAAGAAGCACAATAGGATGTAGATTTTTTTTGATAATTTTAGTATCAAAAGAAGGGCGTTTTATAAATTTTTTCGCCGGTATCCACATGACAAATTGTCCTAAAAAATCAAATATAACTATTAAAAAGATATATAGGTATAAATCCTCTCTGCTTTTGATAAATGTGAAAATACTGATTACTCCAGCTACTTTTACCATAGCATTCCTTAATATTATTTTTTTAAAATCTTCTTTTCCTGCAAATAACCATGAAATATCTATCATCTTAGAAAATAAAGTTATACCTAATATCAATGGAATTATTCCTGACATTTGTGGAATACTATAAATTACTATTATGTAAACTAAAAGTGATAATATACTTGCAGCGACTTGAATCACATAAATATTCCAAAAAGTACTACTCACATCTCGAGCTGTCGCTATTTGTTTCGTACCATATATCCCAATACCTAACATCGCAAATAACGAGAAATAACTCACAATAGAATTATAAAATCCATAGTTCCCTAAATCTTCACTCGTAAAAATTCTTGTAACATACGGAACTGTTATTATTGGTAAAATAATAATTAAAATTTGATACGAAAGGTTATATAAATAATTTTTTATTACTTTCATTATATTTCCTCATTATATGTGAGAACCTCCAAAATACAGGAGATTTCTAAATTTTTATTACTAATATTAGTATACGGAATTTATCTCTATATTTCAACTACTTTTGTATTAATATTAATTAACAATATTTTTGAAATTCTAACCATTAATAGTGATTGATAACAAATTTTACAATATTTAAAAGGAGCGAAAAAATGATATACGCAGGAATATTAGCGGATGGAACAGAAACTAGAATGGGAATAAGTAATATGCCAAAACAATTCCTAGAATTAGGTAAGAAGCCTATACTTATTCACACAATTGAGAAGTTCTTATTAGAACCTGAAATAGAAAAAATTGTAGTCGGTGTTCATAAAGATTGGGTATCTCATGCTGAAGACTTAGTTGAACAATATGTTTCAGCGTTTGCTGATAGAATCATTATTACCCCTGGTGGTGTTGATAGAAATACAACGATTCAAAACATCATTAATAGAATTAATGAATACAAACCTTTAACTGACGAAGATATTATCGTAACTCACGATTCAGTTCGTCCATTCATTACACTTAGAATTATTAAAGATAATATACGTCTAGCTAAAGAAAGTGATGCAGTGGATACAGTAGTAGAAGCTGTAGACACAATTGTAGAAAGTACTGACGGAGAATACATTTCAAATATTCCAAACAGAGCTCACTATTACCAAGGTCAAACACCTCAAAGTTTCAAATGTTTAGATTTCTTAAATCTATATAACTCATTAGATAAAGAAGAAAAATAAATACTTACAGATGCATGTAAGATATTCGTTATAAAAGAGAAAAAAGTAGCACTAGCTAAGGGAGAATACTCTAACATCAAAATAACTACAGTACTGACCTTAAGATAGCTAAGAGTATGCTAGAGGACGAGTAATACGATAAATCAAATATATCAATTAATTAAACCGAAATTTATTAATGTAAAATACAATGAATAGAATATAAGTGATGGCGATAAAATCATCATCCGTCCAAACTACATGGCACTATGTCACGCAGACCAAAGATACTACCAAGGGAAAAGAGATCCTAAGGTACTAGCTAAAAAACTACCTATGGCACTTATTCACGAATGTGTAGGGATAGTAATCGCAGATCCTACGGGGACATATAAAGTTGGACAAAAGGTAGTAATAATACCTAACCAACCACCAAGACAAAGTGATGAAGAATTCTATGAAAACTACATGCCAGGAACACACTTCCTATCAAGTGGTTTCGATGGATTCATGAGAGAATTCGTAGCTCTACCTAAAGATAGAGTGGTAGCTTATGATAATGTAGAAGATTCTGTTGCAGCCATTACAGAATTCATAAGCATAGGTATGCACGCTATAGATAGATTCTTAAAAAACTCACACAGTAAAAAAGAAAGAATAGCGGTAATTGGTGATGGAAGTCTTGCTTATGTTATGGCGAATATAATAAACTACACTCTGCCAGAGTGTGAGATAATCGTAATAGGTCGTCACTGGGAGAAATTAGAACTGTTCAGTTTCGCTAAAGAAAGATACATTACTGATGATATACCTGAAAACTTAACGTTTGATCATGGTGTAGAATGTTGTGGTGGAGATGATAGTGGTTATGCGATAAACGACTTAATCAAGTACATCAAACCACAAGGAAGCTTAGTTCTTATGGGAGTTAGTGAATACAATGTAAATATCAACACACGTGATATCTTAGAAAAAGGACTAACACTAATAGGTTCATCGCGTTCAGGTAGAATCGACTTTGAGAAAGCTATTGAGATGCTTAGTAATAAAAAATTTGAAAGAAGATTCAAGAATATTATCGAACTTGAGCAACCTGTGAAAAATATTAAAGACATTCATAGGGTATTTATGACTGATTTAAATACTGCGTTCAAGACTGTTTTCAAATGGGAAATATAATAAAACTGCAGTACTTGTTCAACTTCAAGTATTGCAGTTTTTATATTATTTATTTAATTCCTCTCTTACTACATTAAGAGCTCTTTCGATTACTATGTGCATATCATAATATTTATAGTCTGCAAGACGACCACAGAAGATAACATCTTTACCTTTTGCTTCTTCTAAATATTTTTGATACATTTCGTTATTTTTAGCATCATTAATTGGATAGTATGGTTCGTCTCCACGTTTCCAATCTACTGAGTACTCACGCGTAATAACCGTTTTTTCCTGAGTACCTTTTTCAAAATGTTTGTGCTCGATAATACGAGTATAAGGAACTTCACGCTCTGTATAGTTCACCACAGCGTTACCTTGGTAGTTTTCTTCATCTAGTACTTCATGTTCAAAGCGAAGACTTCTGTATTCTAATTCTCCGTGTTTATAATCAAAGTATTGATCGATCATTCCTGTAAATACAACTTTTTTCGCACTTGCTTCTAACTCTTCACGGTTCTCAAAGAAGTCTACATTTAGCTCTACTTCGATACCTTTTAACATATTTTCAATGATAACATTATATCCACCGATTGGAATACCTTGATATCTATCATTAAAGTAGTTGTTATCGAATGTGAAACGTACTGGAAGACGTTTAATGATAAACGGTGGTAGTTCAGTTGCACTACGTCCCCATTGTTTTTCTGTATAACCTTTAATTAAAGTTTCATACACATCAGTACCAATAAGCTTGATAGCTTGTTCTTCTAGGTTTTTAGGTTCACTATCTTGCAGATGAGCTGTTTGTTCAGCGATTTTCGCTTTTACTTCTGCAGGAATCTTAGTTCCCCATAACCCATAGAAAGTATTCATATTGAAAGGTAGATTGTATAATTTACCTTTGTAGTTTGCTACTGGTGAGTTAATGTAGTTATTGAACTCAGCAAACTGATTCACATAATCCCAAACTTTTTTGTTAGAAGTATGGAAGATATGCGCACCATACTTGTGAACGTTGATTCCTTCAACGTTCTCACAATAAATGTTTCCACCAATGTGGTCACGTTTATCTATCACTTTTACTTTTTTCCCTTGTTTTGTTGCCTCATGAGCAAAGATCGCACCTGACAATCCAGCTCCTACTATTAAATAATCGTACATATGTTCCTCCGTTATATAACAAATCCAAGCAGGTTTGATTCTAATTAAATTTTTAACAATATCCTAAAATATTTTATACTCCAAATAATTCTTGAAATAAAAAAACTAATACTTAACGTAATAATTAATATAATAATTGTATTATAACTCACACTAGTATCTATATATTTGACTACTCGAGCTAATATAAATGTATGTACAATATATACTCCCATTGTTAATGATGATACCATAACTATTAATCCATTATTTTTAAATACAATATATTTTTCAATTTTTACAAATAATATAAATAGTCCTATACTTACTATTTTTACAATCATTGCATCATAAAAATACTCTGCGAATATGTTGTGATAAACATTTTTCGCTAAATAAAATAATAGTATAGGAGAAATTATAAAAATTATACTAAAACTAACAATAATAAATTTAGTTAATTTTATTTCTTGAATATTTATTTTTCCTAAATATCCACCTAAAATATAATAGAAAAACCATGTCCATAATCTAAAAGTTTGTGGGACATATTGTTGTATAGGTTTATGAAGAATAAATATATTTATAATTTCAATAACTATACCAATAACCATTAATAATAGCAACACAACGAAGTACGAATTGTCTTTTCCCAATATTTTTTTTATTATTGGCAACATCAAATATATTATTATTAACGATCCAAAAAACCAAAATTGATAAAAATATCCTTTTTGAACTAATGAACCTATAATTTTTCTTAATGGATTAACATTAAAATCCCTTCTGACCAACCATATTAAAATATTCCATACACTTACTACAGTTAATATTCCTGCTATCTTACTAAAGACATAACTGTAAGTTAATTCTTTCTTATTTAATAAAAAATATCCATTTACCATAAAAAATAATGGTATAGCATATGTTCCCAAATAATATAAATATGCACTGACATTATATTGTTCTAAAGTAAATCCAGGCATAGTAGAATGTAATGCTACAACACCAATACAAGAGAATATCTTTAATAAATCTAATCCTAAATTTCTCATATTGTCACTTCCTAAATTATTATTAATCTTACCTTTATTAACACTATAAGTAAGCTACTAGTAAAAATTAAATTATAGTTTCCTCTTTTCTAAATAATCAAAATAGCTAAAAGGTGTAATTTCCGCTATTTTATATGTTGTTTTAAAAATATGGTTAATTTCTAATTCTCTTTCCCATTCTATTTTATCAAACTTCTTATTACAGTTTATTCCAAGCCAAAATATATCTTTCTGAGTAGAATACTTCGGTATCTTAACTAAAATTTCTCTTATCTCTTCAAATTCATCATATAAATAATCTAAGCCAAAATCCACCATAAAATAATCTGGAAGTTCTTTATTATTTTCAATTTGATCAATCATGAAATATTTCATACTCTTTGCAACAATATTTCCTTTATTTCCACTCAAACAAAATGACACCCATCTTTTATTAGTTATATTGTCATCCATTGATTTATCTAAACCATCTGGATGATTAATTGATGAAAATTCTCTTTCTAAGATGTCAATAGGAAAGTCACTATGTATATACATTGTTGAATCTAGCCATATACCTCCATATTGATCTATTAACATAAACCTCACTAGATCAGAAAAATTTGCAAGATTTATTTTATTTAATTCTAACTTCTTATAAATAGTTTCAGGAATCTCCACATATTCTGTTATATTATTTTTATCTATTACTATTACTTCGTATTCATGTTTTTTTGCAAATTCTCTCATATAATATAATGTACTTTTCACAATATCAGGAGCGTTTTCCTCACCTTGCCACCACATTGTCCAAATCACTCTGCTAAAAGTTTTCTCCATACTTGAGTTAATTAATTCTTTTTCTATATTTGTTTTTATGAAATTAATATTTGTATTATTCTTTATATGCTTCTTTATAATTGAATTTTTTACTCTTCTCATTTCAGATGTCCTTATTGCTTCAGATAAAAAATTCATAAATTTGATTTTTAATGGTTTTTGGCCTTTAAAATGTACAACTGAAACTTTTAATCTATTATATACCTTTTTTATCATATTATTGCTCTCCTATCATATATATCTTCATTGTCAATTCATATTAAAATTATAATATTTTACAAATATACTACATATTATCTTTTGTTATTTAGTATAAACATACTTAATATTCTATAATTAAAAAAGTATTCTTAATTCTTCAATTCCCTTAATTTAAATTTTACAATAGGATAAACTATGAAACTAAATAATCTCTTGTTTTTCTCATTAAAATATAATAAATAACTAGTTCTATGTTTAGCTTTAAATTTAAAATCTATATTATATTTCTTAATATATTCTGTTGTTTGTTTTAATAACTTTGATCTTTCTTTTGATACAAAAGATAATAAGTACCTTGTATTTATTAAATCCTCACAGATACTTCGCAATGTATCTTTTAACTCTTTATTTTGTATCGTCAAATAAAATTCTAGAATACTCTCCATTACTATTCTATGGTGTTCCATATGCTTCAATCTATTTATCAGAGCCATACTTTGTTCTGGTCTTCCAAGAAAATATTGATACACATCTAAATTCCAATACTCCCACTTTTCAACATACTTCATTGGGAAAATCGAATATTGAGTGTCTACATAGAATATTTTTTCCGTTAGTCTTATATTATGCTCTTGAAGTAGAGACGTTCTGTAAGTTATACTATGCATTGGGAAAATCTTAGATAATGAATCTGATCTATATCCATCAGGCATTTCTAGTACTTTAATTCTTTTCTTATAATTATCATATACATGTTGTTCTGTATAATCCGTTACTATCAAATCCACATCTGTCTTTTTTAATCTCAAAAGAAATTCTTCAAAATCCGCCTTATTTACCCAATCATCTCCATCTATAATTTTAAAATATTTACCTTTCGCTTCTTCTATTCCTTTATTTACAGCAGAACCATGTCCACCATTCTCTTTATTTATTATTTTTAAATTAAGGCTAGTTTCTGAACTTAACTTTTTTACAATATCTATTGTCTTATCAGTACTACCATCATTTATTATTAATACTTCGAAATCACTATATAATTCTGTTTTAATATTATTGAAAGATTCTATACACTTATGTATATATTTTTCGATATTATATGATGGAACTGCAATAGTTAAAATAACTCCCACTAGTGTTACCTCCTAATATACTAATTTATTCTTAAAAATATTTGTTCATTTTCTTTACTACTTATCTTTTAAACTTCTCTAACGCTTCTTGCCATGTTGGAATTTCAAATCCTGTTTTCTTTGTTTTTTCTAAATTCATGATTGAATATTGTGGTCTATTTGCTTTTTGTGGAAAATCCTTAGATTCAATCGGTACTACTTCTACCTCTTCATCTTTTAGAATTTCTTTTGCAAATTCATACCATGAACAGCTATTATCATTTGATAAATGATATGTTCCATATTCTACATTATTTTCTACTGAATATACCATGAACTCTGCCAAGGTTTTTGTCCATGTTGGTCTTCCGAATTGGTCTGCTACAATTGTTAATCTATCACGATCTTTAGCTAATCTTTGCATTGTATATACAAAGTTATTTCCATATTCTCCGAATACCCAAGATGTACGAATTATATAGTATTTTTCTAATAGTTCTCGTACTGCATTTTCACCTTCTAATTTTGCTCGCCCATATTCATTTTGTGGGTTAGTTGCATCTTCTGGTAAATATTCTGTTTCAGAAGTCCCATCAAAAACATAATCAGTGCTAATATACACAAAAGTTGCTCCACATTCTTTTGCTGCTAACGCAAGATTACGTGTTCCTTCTGCATTTACTTTGTGATTATCTTCACGACCAATATCCTCAGCATTATCAACCGCTGTATACGCTGCACAGTGATAGATTACACTAGGATTTAATTCCTTAACATATCTGCTAACTAAATCTTTATCTGTTATGTCTAATTCTTTTGTTATTGTAGCTACGTAAGAAATATCTCTTGAATCTAAAAGGTATCTTAATTCGCTACCTAGTTGTCCATTACTACCTGTAATAAGTATCATTATATTACCTCCTAATAAAAAGCGGAAATTATTCCGCTTTTCTGTTACTGTCCATTTTTAGCGTAATTAGCTTCTACTGCTTCTTTTTGTTCTTTCCACCAAGATTCATTTTCTTCATACCAACGAATAGTATCAGCTAACCCTTGACGGAAATTTGTGAATTGTGGTCTCCATCCTAATTCATCACGTAATTTAGATGCATCTATCGCATAACGTAGGTCATGTCCTGCACGATCATTTACATGCTCATATGCATTCTTGTCTTTGCCCATAAGTTCAAGGATTAACTCAATAACAGTCTTATTATCCTCTTCTCCATCTGCACCGATTAAGTAAGTTTCTCCTATTCTACCTTTTGTCAAGATAATCCAAACTGCTGAAGAATGGTCTTCTGTATGAATCCAGTCCCTTACGTTCTTACCTTCCCCATATAATTTAGGTGTAATTCCTGATAATACATTAGTAATTTGTCTTGGGATAAATTTCTCGATATGTTGATATGGTCCGTAGTTATTTGAACAATTAGAAATAGTTGCCTTAAGACCAAAAGAGCGCACCCATGCTTTTACTAGTAGGTCTGATCCTGCTTTTGTTGATGAATATGGGCTTGATGGATTATAAGGTGTTTCGGCTGTAAATTTCTCTCCAACTCCTTCACCTTTTTCTGGTAAATCTTCACGTAAAGGAAGATCTCCATATACTTCATCTGTAGATACATGGTGGTATCTAACATCATACTTGCGACAAGCTTCGATTAAAGCATATGTTCCGATAATATTCGTATGTAAAAATGGATATGGATCTTTTAGTGAGTTATCATTATGAGATTCAGCTGCATAATGAACTACTGCATCAGTCTTACTAACTAATTTATCAACCAGTTCAGCATCCGCGATATCTCCAACAACTAACTCAAATCTATCTTCTGGAAGTCCAGCAAGATTCGCTCTATTTCCTGCATAAGTCAATTTATCCAGAACAGTCACATGAATATCTGGATGGTTATTTATAACATAATGTACAAAGTTAGAACCGATAAATCCAGCTCCACCCGTTACTATAATATTCTTCATTTATTTACCTCATTAAAATATTTATTCTTCTAAACTCTATATGGTGAAAACTCCACCAACATAAAGTAGGTAGAGTTTTATAATAAAAATCAAAATAATGCTAGTTATTATATCTCTCCATATACGAAATCATTATTTGCTTCATATTCTTTAAATGTAGGGTGCTTAGCATCTTTCTCTGATGTAATAGCTTTTGATAAATCAATCTGCCAGTCAATTCCAAGCTCTTTATCATCGAATGCAATACCTGCATCTGCTTCTGCATTATAATAATTATCACACTTATACATGAAGTTAACATTAGGTGTTAATGTCGCAAAACCATGAGCAAATCCTCTAGGAACTAGAAGTTGTCTTCTATTATGTTCTGAAAGAATAAAACTCTCCCATTGTCCATATGTAGGACTTCCTTTTCTCATATCAACAATAACATCAAGAACTGCTCCAGTTACAACACGGATAAGCTTTGTTTGCGCAGCATTTCCTCTTTGAAAATGTAAACCACGAACAACACCAGCTTCAACTGATAATGAATGATTGTCTTGAACAAAGTTAAAATCTATACCTAGTTTTTTATACTTCTCTTCAGAATAACTCTCCGTGAAAAATCCACGGTGATCACCGAAAATATCTGGCTCTATTATTTTTACATCTTTTAATTTTGCTTCTAATACTCTCATTATTATAACTCCTGTTCAGCTATACGTAACATATATTGTCCGTAATTATTTTTCTTCAACGGTTGTGCCAATTTAATCAATTGTTCTCTATCGATGTATTCCATACGATAAGCTATTTCTTCTAAACATGCAACTTTAAGATTTTGACGTTTTTCTATAGTTTCAATAAAATTACTTGCTTCTAGTAATGATTCATGTGTTCCTGAGTCTAACCATGCGTATCCTCGTCCTAAAAGCTCTACATTTAATTCACCTTTTTCTAAATACGCTTTATTCACATCTGTTATCTCTAACTCTCCTCTTGGAGATGGTTTAATGTTCTTAGCAATATCTACCACTTTGTTATCATAGAAATATAAACCAGTTACTGCATAATTAGATTTAGGTTTTTCTGGTTTTTCTTCAATAGACACAGCCTTCATTTCCTTATCAAATTCAACAACTCCAAATCTCTCTGGATCGTGAACATGATATCCAAATACTGTAGCACCACTTGGACGACTTGCAGCACGTTGTAACATCTTGCTTAGTCCACCACCATAGTATATATTATCTCCAAGAATTAAGCATACAGAATCATCACCGATAAATTCTTCTCCAATGATAAACGCCTGAGCTAATCCATCTGGACTCTCTTGAACTTTGTATTCAATGTTTAAACCTAATTCATTACCATTCCCAAATAACTCCTCAAAACGTGGAGTATCTGTTGGTGTAGATATGATTAAGATATCTTTAATTCCCGCAAGCATTAAGATAGACATCGGATAATAAATCATTGGTTTATCATATATTGGCATCAATTGTTTTGATACCGCCTTTGTAAGAGGATATAAACGCGTTCCGCTTCCTCCTGCTAAAATTATTCCTTTCATGAAAATCACCTACTTTAGTATATTATATAATCTTCGAATTTTTGATAAAATAACTATATTTGCAATAATTATTCTATAGGCCTTCTGTAAAAATGTCTTCTAAGGTTTTAGTTGCTTCCTCAAAAGAGTATCGCCCTATACATTTACTTCCATCTTCTGCTAATTTTATTCTTAATTCATCATCTTCTATCAATTTAATTATATTATTTGCTAGTTCAACATAGTTATTAACAGGTGACAATAGTGCATTCTTTTTGTCTACGGCATATTCAAAAACGCCTTTATAACTTGTTGATGCTAATGCATTACCACATGCCATACTTTCTGCTCCTGTTAACCCAAATCCTTCATTTACACTTGCACAGACAAATATTGCTGTATTATTATATATCTCACACAATTTGTCTGCTTTTACTTTTTGATAATATGTAATCCACTCTTTTTTTATTTCCTCTCCCTGTTGATGAACCCCAAACATTGTAACTTTTAAATCAGGATACTTTTCTTTTACTAAATCTATAGCTTTCAATGCAACAGGTATTCCCTTCATCTCCGATTTATGATACAACATGCAAAGAGAAAACTTATTTCTATCGTAAATACTTTTCTTCACTCTAAATACACCAGTATCTATAGGATTTTTAACTACTTTTACATTAGGATCATATGGTTTTACTATCTTATAGAGCCAGTTTGAAACAACTATATTCTTCATACCTAATTTGTACGTGTCATAAACCTCTTCATCTGGTACTGTCCAATTCTCAAATCCTTGAATAAAGTAATATTTTTCCCCACATCTCTTTGGTAATTTACTAACAATTTGTGCAGTATTAACGGCCGTGGCAACTACTATATCTGAATTCGGAAAATCTCTATCATCCAAATATGGTGTTGCTATTTTACTAACTTTTCTATCTAACTTAAACCAATTAGGATAAAACCAATTAAATGGAATAGACATTAATTTTTTTAATTTCAAATTTGATGTGTAACGATTAAATTTATATTCAGTTAAAAAAACTATATTTACCTTATGACCATTTTTGGATAATCTATTCGCATATTCAAATACCATCTTAAATCCGCCTATCGGATGTTCCGCAAATGATGGTAGACAAAATGTTATCTTCATATTTCTCCTCCAACACATTCTTTATTAATTTCAATATTAGGAATAAATAGCATAAAATAAAACAAAGTTAATATAACATCATTAGCCACAAAATCTATAGTAAAAGATTCTATTACTGTAGCAATCAGAACTAATATAACCATTCTGTCTAGTGTTTTTCTTCGATTCAATAATCTAAAAACATTTATAATTGCCAGCACTATCAATATTAATCCAATTATTCCGGTTTCAACTAAAAATATAGTTATCATAGAATCTGCCGTCTCATAATAATCATAGTATGAATATGCTTTTAAGTATTTCATTTGTCCTGTATATCCATTCCCAAAAATTCCAAGAAATTCATTATTCAGAAAATAATCTTTAAACCTAACTAATGTTCCCCATCTTTGACCTACTGACCCATCATCTAATCCTCGATCAGTTAATATTCTGATCCTATCTGATACAACATCAAATGTAATACCCAACAAATTTGTAGCAATAAAATAGATACTACTACCAATTATAGTTGTCGCAAATATTTTTTTTATGATTGAGTTTTTATTTCTATCAAATAGTATATAATTAAATACTAATAAGATACTGAAAGACATCCAAACTATTCTTGATTGACATATTATTATTACTAGTATTAATATCACCTTATTTAATAATTCCATTATCTTGGAACTATATTTAATATTAAGGGATATACAAAAAGATACTACTGCTATATACGAGAAATAATTATAATGTAAGAAGAATGAGCTAGGTTTGTACAGTTCTGAAGGAAGATTATTCATTACTTGTATCCACTCAGAAGCACTAATCTTAACATAATTCACCATGAAATTATATGAGGACAGATACTCAATTATCCCATATATACTAGAAAATAAAATAAAAGTTTTTAATATCATTAAACTTGATTTTATATTTGATGTACTTCGTAATAGATATATAACTATTATTGCATAAGAGAAATATTTAGTTGTGACTAAAAATGTAGAATACAAATTTCCGTTTATTAAAGTAATTATAAAATAATACATCGCAAATAAAAATAACATATAATAATTCTTACTAATAATTCTTCTACCATCTTTAATCAATAGAACAACAATCAAAAAAAGTGATAATAATAATAAAACACCATAATATATCCCCTGTTTTCCTGAATAAATTAAAAACATTGTAATTATCCAAAAACACGGGAATAATAAGTTTGTAATACTCTTCTTTTCGAATAATATTTTCACCTTGTACCTCCCTAAATAATTTTTCTTATAAAGTTACGAATAGAGGGTATTCTAAGATATAGCAAAAATTTATAATAACTATAATACTGTATACTAGAAACCTTGTCTATCTTATCTAAAAATTTAACCATCGCAGGTTTCTTCTTAGGTACACGTAGTAGTTCTGATAATTTTCCTGATCCTTTCTTAGCTATTCCAATTGTATTATTATTGTGAATTCTATACTTTAATAACTCTTCATTTATAAATATTACTTTTCCTAACTTAGATGCTATTAATATTAATTGATGGTCATGATACACATCTGAATCATGAACTTCTTTATATATCTTTTGAACTTCTTTATTTATACAAAAAGTAGCGCCTTGAAGTACATTACCTCCTATCAAGTAATTAAAATCTAACATTAAATACTTTTCTCCCGTGTTATCTACTTTCTTTAGAAATCTATTTCTAGTAAACTCACTTAAAGGAAGCTCTCTACTATTAGCGTCAATTAATGAGAAATTAGCAGAGACTAATTTTGCCGAGTTTTTATCCATAACTTCCAAATATACTTTAACCTTGTCGTTACCCCAAATATCGTCTTGATCTGCTAGAAAAATATAATCCCCCTTACAGTGAGTTATTGCTTGATAAAAGTTTTCTATATATCCTACATTCTTATCATTGACATGTACCTTTATTCTACTATCTGCATATCGTCGTATAATTTCTAATGTCCCATCAGTAGAATTATCGTCAAAGATAATTATTTCATCTACTGGTTTTGACTGATTTAAAATAGAATCCAACTGTTCTTCTATATATTTTTCGCCATTATATGTCGCCATAGCCACTGATATCATTTTCTTACCTCTATTGTTTTAAATATTTTTTATAAATTCCTGCTGTTAACACTATTCTTCTACTTATATTTTTTATTTTGTTTCCCCAATCAACTCTATAACTATTTACAGTTTTCAATGCGAAAAATCCACCTTTTAACAATGTTTCCTCAATTTTTTGCAACAGTTTAAGTTGTTCATTACTTAAGTTTTCTCTTTTCATAATTTCTATTGTCGCTAGAGTTTGATTATAAGTTAATGCATGATCTTTAGCTAGATCATTAATTTTCGAAACTCTTCTTAAAATTCTTTTAATACCATAATTATAACTGTGTTTACTAGTAACATTTTCTGCGTAGCGGCGATATCCTATTGTTGAAACCGGGAAATAATAAACTTTCCCGAATATCCCCGCCCATTTTGTTACAAAATTATCATGTGAAAGATATCCTAAAACTTCATTATTATTTTCTATTACAGGTAAACTTTTTAACAACTTGAAATTAAATAGAACTGTACAACTTGTCTCTTATACACATCTGACGCTGCTGACGATATGCAGTGTGTAGATCTCGG
>CAMYEU010000003.1 GCA_947254465.1 uncultured Gemella sp.
AAGATGGTGACGGACTACGTGAAGACAAAAACGGAAACAAACTTTCATTCAACTTTGCAATCCGTAATACAGGTGCTGAATATGATCAAGCATTAGCAGACGTATTTGTTAAATCTTGGAAAGAAGTAGGATTAGATGTTAAATTAGTAGATGGAAAACTTATGTCTCCAAAAGACTTCTCTCAACGTGTACAAGCAGATGATCCATCAATCGATATCTTCCAAGCTGCATGGCAATTTGGAACAAACCCTAACCGTCAAGAGTTACTAGGTAAAAAAGCTCCATTAAACTTATACCGCTACACTACTGAAGCATTCGAAAACAGCTTCAAAACTCAAGGATCAGCAGATATGTTCGACGAAGCTAAATTAAAAGCAGCTTACAACAAATTTGACACAGAAGTAGCTGAAGAATTACCATTCTACCCATTAAGCTGGGATACAAGTATCACATTCTTCAACAAACGTGTTAAATCATACGATTTAGCTAAAGCTAAGAAAAACCAATTCAAACTTTATGACATTGAGTTAACAGCTAACGAAGGTGCTAAATAATAAAAACTAAAATGCGACATAGATAACTTAGGTTGTCTATGTCGTTTATTTTTCACAATTGAAAGAAAATTCAAAAAACTCTTGATTTTTTATATAATTAGTAGTAAAATGAATATAACAAAAAGTACAAAAGATTTTTCATTATAACTAAAATGAAAAACTTAATGATTAGGAGGACTACCATGAAACAAAATTTCAATATTCAATCTTGGCAATGGCGTAGATAATATTGTGTGTATGTTTTAACGACATAGACACAATTTTAGCGTGCTCTAAAAAGTGTCTATGTCGGCAAGGTAGGAAATTTGTAATTATACAATGTACTTAAAATTCGATAGTGCCGCATAGTAAAATAAACTATGCGGCATTTTTCTCTTTTTAGAGTAGGTTAGTTAAATATATAAGCGTCTTAAAATTAACACTATTATTCAGGAGAAAATTAACTATGAAACAAAGAAAAATATTATCAGTATTCAGTTCTGTATTTGCATTATCAATTTTATTAGCAGGATGTTCTACAGGCTCAAATAGCAGTAACCAAAATCAAACTAAAGCAAAAGTAGACTTTAAAGTATCTGCGGATAATGGAGGGAATACAGTTAAGGATGCTACATTCAAATATGGAATACTAACAAATAGCCCATTTGTTGGATTATTTCATCCAGTACTGCATGCTAATAAGGCTGATGGAGTAATTACAGAAACAGTATTCGGAAAAACTTTCCCAGTAGATGATGCGTTGAAATATAAGTTAGATGACACTGATGCACCTGTAAAATTACATATAGACAAAGATAAAAATGAAGCAACCTTAACAATTCACGATGGTGTGAAATGGAATAATGGTGAAGATCTTACATCAAAAGATATTATCGCTAGTTATGAATTACTAGGGAATCCAAAATACACAGAAAATGTAAGATATAACGGTTCATTTGAGCTTATCGAAGGTATGAAAGATTATCACGAAGGAAAAGCTAAGACAATCTCAGGTATTCAAGCGAAGGATGATAAAACTGTAGTTATTAAATATAGTAAGTTATCACCTTCTATGTTATGGGGGGATGGATTCATTTACGCATTCTCTAACGCAAAACAAATCGCAAAAGTAACTGACTTTGCAAGATTTGGAGAAGCTGAATTAACAAAACGTCCATTATCATACGGTCCTTATGTAATAACTAAAGAAGTACAGGGAGAAAGTGTTATAGCTGAGGCTAACCCATACTACTATAAAAAAGATGAGATAAAAGTGCCTAAAGTCGAATTCAAAGCAGTAGCACCAGCACAAGCGAGTCAAATACTTAAAAATGGTGAAATAGACTATCTAACTGACATCAACACAACAGTTTATGAAGGATTAAAAGATGCGAAAAATGGTGAACTACTAGGACAACCATCTTCATTCATGTCATTTGTAGGATTTAAGTTTGGTAAATATGATAAAGAGAAAAAAGAAAATGTACCTTTAGAAAATACTAAATTTAATAATAAAAATGTAAGACAAGCCTTCTTATATGCAGTTGACCGTGATCAAATCAATGAGAAAATCTATAAAGGCCTACGCTTCACACCGACAGGTTCAGCTCTATATCCACCAACAGTAGGAAAACTAAGAAATGAAAAAGCTACTGTTGTTAAAAAAGATGTAGAAAAAGCTAAAAAACTATTAGATGAAGCTGGTTACAAAGATGTAGACGGAGACGGATTAAGAGAAGATAACAAAGGAAACAAACTAGTATTCAACTTTGCCTTCCAAGGAGGAAATAACTACGACCAAGCCTTAGCTGACACATTTATTAAATCATGGAAAGAAGTAGGTCTAGACGTTAAATTACTAGACAATAAATTAATGGGTAAAAAAGAATGGGATCAACGAGTACTAGGAGATGACCCAGAGATCGATTTATTCTTAGGTGCAGGTCACCACGGCTCAGACCCTAGTCGTCAAGAACTATTCGGTCGTCAGTCACAATTCAACTACTTTAGATACACTAGTGACAAAATCGATGAAGCCTTCAAAGAGCAAAGATCAGATGAAATGTTCGATGATAACAAACTAAAAGAAGCATATAACAAATTCGATGACTTAATCGCAGATGAATTACCATTCTTTGGACTAAGTTGGGATACAGAAATCACATATGTTAACAAGAGAGTAAAACATTTCAATGTTGAAGATTTCACAAAAGGACGTTTAAGCGTGGAAAATCTAGAACTAACAAAAGAAGCTCCTGAAAAATAATATATAGTGATTGAATATGAAGTTTAATCAGAAAAAATATAAATAAAACCTCGTTTTATAAGATTATTATGACGTGTATAATTGTTTAGATTGTAAAATATTAAGTTAAAATAATTAAGGGTGACTTGAAGATTAATATTTCGTTTGAAATAGATATCTCCGAGTCGCTCTTTTTTAATTATCGATAGAAATTTCAGAGTATTTCCGAGGAAATAGTGACTGTGAGAAGTTGTATTTAATAATACCAGCGTATGGAATGATAATAGTTGAATTTTTTGTAAATAACGTATAAAATTATAAAAGTATAATGTATTTATTGCTATGATAGTGAATACTTTCAGAATTTTAAAATTCATAAAAAATTATAGGAAAGGTGTATTAATGAGAAAATTTATTTCAGAGTTATTGTTAATAATTGTTACGATTATTTGGGGATTAGCTTTTATCTGGCAAAATATTGCGAGTAAGGTTCTAGGGCCTCTTACAGTTGTAGGTATAAGATCAGTAATCGCAGTAGTATTTCTTGGTGCTGTAGCACTTCTGATTCCAAGTCTATATAGAAGTCAGGATCCTAAGATTTTGGCAGAACCAATAACAAAAAATAAAAGTTGGATACTTGGTGGTATCTGTGGAATAGTATTATTTTTTGCAATGTATATTTCGCAAATAGGTATCGGGATGACAACTGCAGGAAAAGCTGGATTTATTACAGTCTTATACATTTGTATAGTACCATTTATCGGAGTATTCTTAGGTAATAAGCTTAATAAATTCTTTATTATAGGATTGATTCTTTCGGTAATTGGTTTTTATTTCTTATCGGTAAAAGAAGAATTTGCTTTAGAGATGGGAGATATTATCGTCCTAATCAGTGCGGTGCTATTCGGGATTCATATAATTGTTATTGACTATTCGGCTGCTAGAGTTAATTCAATGTTCTTATCTATCGTTCAATTAGTTGTTGTATCAGTATTAAGCTTAGGATTAGCTGTTTTCAAGGAAACAATCGTCTTTGCGGACATAATGAGTGTTATTTGGCCGTTACTTGCGATAGGGGTACTTTCTAGTGGAGTAGGTTATACTTTACAAATTGTAGGACAAAAAGATGTTCCGCCACATACAGCATCGTTAATATTAAGTTTAGAGTCAGTTGTAGCTGCGATAGGTGGAGTGCTTATTCTTGGTGAGCATATAGGACTAAGAGAAGGAATAGGTATGCTTATTGTCTTTGTAGGTATTATTGTTTCACAACTACGTGACAAGAAGAGTAATTAAATAATTTACAATGAAATTTAATGGAGGGCAGCTTGAAAATCATGATTTATAAATAGATTTCCTTGCTCCTTCTATTTTTTATGAGGTTAAAGATGAAAAAAATATTAAAGATAGTATTAGGGTTAGTGCTTGTGGGGGTTTTAGGGTTTGCAGGATTAGTTGGATATTTATGGGCTACAGAATATAGTCCTAACGGAGTTGAGAGTTTGAAGGTAACTAAACAAGGTACTTCAGAAACTGCCAAGGTAGGAACAGAGTATACAGCTCTTAACTGGAACATAGGCTATGCTGGTCTTGATAAAGATGAAGATTTTTTTATGGATGGTGGAAAGATGGTTCTGCCACTAGATAAAGCTCATGTTGAAGAAAATCTAAAAAATATTACAGAGATAGTTAAAAATGAGAATGCTAATGTCAATTTTATACAAGAGATAGATGAGGATTCAAAACGTAGCTACAATATTAACCAAGTTACTAAATTTGATGAGATACTAGGTTTAAATAGTATTTTAGCGTATAATTTCAAGGTTAGATATGTGCCTTATCCAGTACCGCCGTTAGGTAAAGTTAAGAGTGGTATCTATACTGCGACTAGTTTCAACGTGGAGAGTGCAAGAAGATTCCAAATGGCGATTCCATTCACATTCCCAGAGAGACTTGCTAATTTAAAACGAGGATTTTCTGTTATTTATACAAAAGTAGAAAATAGTGATAAACATCTAGTGTTGATTAATGCTCACCTTGATGCTTATGATAAAGGTAATTCTGGGAAAAAAGCTCAGATGAAACAACTTCTTGAATTTATCGATTATGAGTATAAGAAAGGTAATTATATTCTTGTTGGAGCGGATTTTAATCAGTCGTTAAAAACTTTAACACAAGATGAAATTAATGTTGTTCCAAAAGAATTATGGCGTGCTGAGAATTTAGATAAAAGTATGTTACCTGCAGGATTTAACTTAGTGTATGATGAAAGTAAAAATTCTGCGAGACTTAATAATAAGCCTTATGTGAAGGATAGTGAAGGTACTTATGGTTTTATTATCGATGGATATATTGCTAGTGATAATATAGAAGTACTTGGGATAGAGACGCTAAATCAAGAGTATAGATATAGTGATCATAATCCGGTAAAACTAAGATATAAACTTAAATAGAATAAAAGAAGCGGCTCGGAGATTAAGTTCAAAGAGCTGCTTTTTTGATAGGTTAAATTCTAAAACCTACTGTTTTAATGTAGCTTTAGACGCCTCCAATTCTTTTGCAATGCAAAAGGACTTTCCGGCTAAAATCAAAGCCTGTAGTCTTTGATTTTCTAAGTAAAACTATAAGTTTTACTGCAGCTACTATAAACAGTAGGTGAATTTAACTATATTATATAATTAAATGAATCTTTGAAACTATAAAGAGCAGATGAATATATAGTTATTTCTTTTTAACAAAGTAAATTTTATTGACACTTGTTCTTTTGATTGTGGTGTGAGACGTTTTCAACTAATTGAATATGAAAAATCCCACAAACTTATGTTTGTGGGATTGTTTTTTATACGTTTTGTTCTGCGTCTTTTTTGAAGAAAAGTTTGTTTAGTTTATCAACGATTGCTGATAAAGCTCCGTCTCCAGAAATGTTACATGCAGTTCCGAAGCTATCTTGAGTGATGTATAATGCGATCATTAGAGATAACATGATTTCGTTGAATCCAAGAACTGATTGTAATAATCCAAGAGCTGCCATAACTCCTCCACCAGGAACCCCAGGAGCAGCTACCATTGTTACTCCAAGTAATAAGATGAATTTAATCATTACTGCAGCTGATGGGAATGCAGCACCGTTTTGTAACCAGAATACTGCAGATGCACATGTAGTTAATGTGATTGTACTTCCTGATAAGTGAATAGTCGCAAATAATGGAATAGTGAAGTTTGCGATATTTTTATCAACACCCATTTTTTTAGTACTTCTTAGTGTTACTGGGATAGTAGCAGCTGAAGATTGAGTACCGATTGCAGTCATGTATGCTGGTAAGATATTTACAAGCATCTTGAATGGGTTTCTTCCGTTGATTGTTCCAGCTACGAAGTATTGGATAATAATGATAATTACGTGCATAATAATGATAATTACGAATACCATAGCGAAGATTTTTAAAATCTTGAATACTTCACCAGAAGCTGTGATGTTCATAAATACACCTAGGATGTAGAATGGAAGAAGTGGGATAATTACTGTAGCAAGTAATTTTTCAATAATTTCTCCGAAATCTGCAAATCCTTGTTTAAGTCCTTCTGATTGAGTTGCTGAAATCCCGATTCCTAAGATGAATGAGATAATAAGAGCAGTAGTAACATCAAAAATCGGAGCCATTTTAAACTCGATGAAAGGTTTTAATAATAAATCCTCTGGATTTTTGAATGATTGTAATGTAGCGTTAGCTAGTATACTTGGTAATACTGCTTGAGCTGATAGGAATGCGAATGTTCCTGCGATAATTGTAGAAATATAAGCAACTCCTGTTGATAAACCAAGTAATTTTCCAGCGTTGTTTGACACTTGGCTGATACCTGGTACGATAAATCCTACGATAATAAGTGGAATTGTGAATCCTAAGAATGCGCTGAAAATAGATGAGAATGTTACGAAAACTCTAATAATTGACGTTGGTAGAGTGCTTCCTAAGACTATCCCTAATGTTACAGCGATAATAAGTTTTGCTATTAATGGAATTCTTTTATATAAACTCATTGTTCGATCTCCTTTTTTTATTTTATTGTATTTTTTAAAAAGACATGTGTACATTATACAAGAAAAACCTTGATTTGTAAAGAGGAATAGACATATTTTTCCAATTATTTGAAAATTTTATAAAACTATATAGCAGAAATTCTATTGAAATAAATAAAAAAAGCTTAAAACCTCAAATGATTATTGAGATTTTAAGCTTTTTGCAGTTATTAGATTAATTTGAATACATCATTTAAGTTCTCAGCCATTGTTGGGTGAGTGAAGATTTGATCTCTGATGTAAGTGTAAGGAATTTTGTTATCAATTGCCATTTTGATTAGGTTGATAATTTCTTCTGAGTTTTTACCGAATAAAGTAGCTCCAAGAATTAAGTTAGTGTCTTTGTCTACAGTTACACGGAATAATCCACGTGGATCTTGGTTAACAGCTCCTCTAGGCATGTTAGCAACTGGTAATGATGCTACTGCAACGTTAGGGTATGCTGCTTCAGCTTCTTCTTTGTGTAATCCAACGTGAGATAATGCTGGAGAGATGAATGTTGAGTAAGGTACGTTTTTACGGTCAGCAGTTGTGTACTCTTTGTTACCGTGTAAGTATCCGTTAACTACTCTGAAGTCGTCTAATGATACGTAAGTGAATTGTAATCCACCGTTAACATCACCAACTGCGAATACATTTTCTACAGCTGTTTGACAGAATTCGTCAACTACGATTGTTCCGTTTGGACGTAATTCGATGTCAGTATTTTCTAATCCTAATCCTTCAGTGTTAGCACGACGTCCAGTTGCGTGTAATACTGCTTCGAATTCTAGTGGACCGTATTTTTCTGTATCAACAACTACAAGTTCTCCATTGTTACGGATTTCTTTAGTTGCAGTTCCTAATTTGAACTCGATTCCAGCTTCTTCTAAGTATCCTTGAGCAAGTTCAGCGATATCTTTATCTTCTCTTCCTAAGATTCCAGGAGCGAAGTCGATTACTGTAACTTTAACTCCAAGACGAGCATATAGGTTAGCGAATTCTAATCCGATGTTACCTCCACCGATAATTCCTAGAGTTTTAGGAGCTTTTTCTAATTTTTGGAATTCAGTGCTATCATAAACATTTTTAGATGTTGTTAATCCTGGAATTGGTAATACATTGTTTTTAGCTCCAGTGTTAATTACTACGATTTCACCTTCAAGTTGTTTAGTTTCTCCGTTAGCAGAAATTTCTACTACTTTGTTAGAAACGAATTTAGCGTGAGCTGTGTAAACATCAACGTTTGGACTATTGTCTAACATAGCGAAGTTTTTAGCGTTAAGTTTAGATACAACAGCATCTCTTGTAGCTTTAGCTTCTGCGAAGTCTTTTTTGTTGTCAGCAGCTACGATTAAAGTTTTAGTTGGAATACATCCGATATTGATACAAGTACCACCGTACATTGCACTGCTTTCCTCAACTACTGCTACTTTTTTTCCTTCTTTAGCAAATGTTGCTGCTAAAGTTTTTCCGGCTTTACCGAATCCTACTACTAATAAATCATATTTAACCATAATTTGATTCCTCTTTTATTTTAAATTTTTATTGTTTATTTTTTATATCTGTACAATAAATATAAATGAAAACTATTTAATTCATATTTTACTCCTACTTTTTTAAAATTTCAAGTACTTTGCCTACAAAAGTAGACGATTTTTTAAAAAAATTTTTTATTGAATATATTGTTGGATAAAATCGTTGTAATATCAACGTTTTAAAGAAAATAATTTTTGATATTATTTTGATATTGCTTCTCATTATGGTATAATATCCTTTGTACAAATATGAAATTTTATGGAGGAAACAAATGACATTACCTAATTGTCCAGAATGTAAAAGTGAATATACTTATGAAGATGGAAATATGCTAGTATGTCCAATGTGTGCTCACGAATGGTCACCAGAAGATACTAGTGCAGCAGAAGAGGAAAAAGTTTACCGCGATGCTAATGGAAATGTACTTCAAGATGGAGATACAGTTTCTGTAATTAAAGATTTAAAAGTTAAAGGTAGTTCTTCTACATTAAAACAAGGAACTCGTGTTAAAAATATTAGATTAGTTGATGGAGATCACAACATTGATTGTAAAATTGATGGTTTCGGAGCTATGAAACTAAAATCTGAATTCGTTAAAAAAATATAATACAAAAAGAGCTGACTCAGTAGTTATGATTTCAATGAAATCACAAAGGAGTTCAGCTTTTTTAATTTGTATATTGGTACTTAATCTTCCGAAAATAGAGAAGATAGTATATAATAAATAAATGTCTTGAAAATAAATTGAAAAGAATGAAAGGAAATACAATGACGAAAATTAAAAAACGTTTATCTATGATAGCTTTGCTTTTAGCTAATTTTATAGGTGGACTAGATACAACAATGTTGAATACTGCATTACCGCAAATTATTAAGGATTTAAATGGTATAAATCAATTAGGTCTATTAACTTCCATGTTATTATTTTTTATAGCTATGACAACGGTTCTTTGGGGTAAGCTTGGAGAAGTAATTGGTAATAAAAAGGCTTTTCAATTATCGATATTAATCTTTACAATAGCTTCTATACTAGGAGGATTTTCTGTAAATATCTGGATGATGGTATTTGCTAGAGGGTTAATGGGTATTGGTATAGGAGGAATGATTTCTATTCCTTTTGTAATATATGCTAAGCTTTTTCCTGACGCGAAAGAAAGAGCCGTTGCCTTAGGATGGGTAACAGCCTTCTATGGTGTGGCAAGTATCTTAGGACCTATTGCTGGAGGTTTTGTGGTTGATGTATTAGGGTGGTCTTGGATATTTTTTAGCCTTGTTCCATTTTCCGTAGTTTCTTTAGTATTAATCCAAATTTTTTATAAGGAAACTGTAATTTCACAAAAACCTAGAGTTGATTACATTGGAAGTGGACTATTAGTTATTATTTCGGGAGTTATTCTTTATTGGATTAGTAATCTTCCGAAGCTTAATATATTTATGAATAGTTTACTAGCAATGTTTGTTATTGTTAGTGGTTATATGCTATGGAAGTGGGAAATAAAGGAAACAGAACCGATTCTGCCAATCAGTCTGTTAAAGAATATGTCTTACATTACGAAAAACTTAATTATGGTGTTGGTCTATGCTTTTGCCATAGGATATAGTATTTACGCTCCAATGTGGGCGCAGGTTGTATTAGGAACTAGTGCAACTATGGCAGGTGGGACACAGATTTTTAGTTCTATCGCAGTTATGTTAGCAACGAGATTCTCTTCTAAATTTATAAGTAAATGGTCGTTTGAAAAACTTATAAATATAGGTTTTATAGCGATGTCTGTTTCAGTATTTATGATGGCCTTTGCTCCAATAGGTGTTTCTTATTACTATATTTCGATTAGTGGTGCTTTCCTTGGACTTGGCCATGGTTTGATTTTCCCATCAGCACAAGTAGCATTTCAAGAAGTTGTACCTAAAGAACAACTTAATATAGCAACTACTTTTAGCTTATTATTAAGAACATTAGGCCAAACTCTTATGGCATCAATTTATGGTTTAGTATATGCTAGCCAAGTTAATGGTATTAACAGTATAGAACACTCATATCAAGGATTACATATAATCTTTATTATTGCAGCTGTTTCAGTTATATTTGGATGGATAATGAACAAAATTACTTGGAAATTATAATAACAATTTTCTCTTTATATATATTAAAATAGTAGATTAAAACAAACAGTCTGTAAACCATAATGATTTACAGACTTGTTTTTTATCTTTTTATTAGTTTTAATACTTTTCTTCTTAATGGTAAACCGTAGTTGTACATTAAATTGAATATGTGAGAGATTACTAAATCAAACTCCCCGTAATATTCTACGATATTTGGAGCGAATTTTGATTTAAAACCAAGTAGACTGTCGTTTAAATCTCCTTCGATGCCACCCATAGAAACTTCTTTAACACCCATTTCCTGGGCTTTTTTCATCGTATCAGAAAAGACTTTATACTGGGCAGGAAGTTTTGCGAAATCTTCATTCATACCAGCGTAAATAATTTCAGCATGGTTACCATAAGCGATAGTAATCGCAGCACTTATAACCTGATCCTTGCTTTTATCTTCGATCTCTAAGCTATCAAATAAAACGATTAGCTTTTCAATTCCAGCTACTTGTTCAAGAAGAGTGCGTTTTTTCTTCGGTGATTTTTCTCCAAGAGCTTCAATTTCATCTTCAATAGCTTCTTTTCTAGAATGACATTCTTTTACAGCTTTTTCTACATTTATATATGAAATGTATAATAAAGCATTATCTCCAAAAGTATCTAGTAAGTTTTCGAAATACTCACGTCCACGAAGAGAGATGTTTTTTCTTTTTTCAGTACAAGCTAGGGCGAAAAGAAAGTCATCAAGGTTCTCTTTACCACAACGTCTAACTTCAACGAATTTCTTCTCTGCATCACGAATTAAGCGACGTGTATCTTTTGGGAAAAGATCAGGAACTTCTTGTTCAAGCTTCGTAACAGTGTTAAATCGTGGTTGAATAGTACTACTCATGTCAAGGCTGAAACCTTTGTGTTTATAGCCATTATCCTTGAATACTTTTATAAGATTGTTGTGCTCTCTATCTACCTCAACATCCTTAAATACTGCTAACTTCTCATCTTTTATCGCAGTAGGGATATCTAATTTAACCATTTTAGCACCTTTGTCTTTGGCGAATTTTTTAAGGTTAGTTAAAAAGAAATTCAGTAGTTCAGTATTAGTATAATCAAGAATTGGGCCACGCGGAGCATACCATAATCCTTGGCGAGTTAGTATTTGCACAGCAGCTATAATATTGTCATTTTCGTCTGCGACAGCTACTCTTATAGCTCCCCAAGTATTTTTAATGTGTGACCATTCGATAGCTTGCATCATATTACCATGTTTATGATTTTTTATAAATTCAGTATATTTTTCATCGTTAATATTTGTTAAAAATTTCATTATTCAATAATCCTTTAACTAAAGTACACTTTATCATAACAAATTATAGTAGAAAAATCAATTTTTAGAAGAAATGAGAGATAAATAAGTTAATTACACTTTAATTTCTTACTGGAGCTTACTTTGGGAAGTTAGCAATAACTTAATTAAAATATTTACAAGCGCATACAAAACTTATATAATGTTTATATAGAATAAAATAAAGGAAGTAATTGCGATGAACATGAATACAGTATATATCATGCTTGGATTTATTTTTATTTATGCCATGATTGCTAGCACAAGAGATAAGATAAAAAAGCGTGATGAGAAGAGTAAAGAAGCATTTGAAAGACTACAAAGTCCAGCTTATAAAAAAGAGTTAGAAAAGGTTATAAACTTGAGCCAAGACGATGCATTTAATATTGCGGCATTAAGAAAAGCATACTTTTTAAATGGAAAAGATGCAAAAAAATTGATAGAGATTTTTAAAAAAAATAGATAGAAAAAAGAAACTCAACAAATTGATTTTTATGAATCGAACTGTTGAGTTTCTTCTATAGTAATTGATTATTTTCCTTCAATAGTAATCATCCATACTTCACTACGAGCTGAAGTTTTGAATGGTGGTCCCCAGAAACCATAACCCGCAGAAGTGAAGAAATGTTTACCATTAATCTTCGCGTAGCCATGATCTAGAGTATAGACTATATCTGTGATAAAGTTTAACGGCCATAGTTGTCCATGATGAGTATGCCCAGAAAGCTGAACATCTATAGGTAAGGTAGCATGATAATCAATAGCATCAGGTTGATGATCGACAAGAACGATAGTCTTGTTTAAATCAGCGCTTTTAAGAAGGTCGGCAGTATCAAGTCTATCGCGACTGACACTCTTATCTTTACGACCGACTAGAGTTATATCGTTATTAAGTGTGATGCTTTCATCAAATAGTGGGACTATTCCAGTCTTTTTAACCTCATTTACTATTTCTTGTGCGTCACGGTCGTGATTTCCCATCGTAGTATAAACGCCTAGTGGAGCTTTTAGCTTACTTAGATTTTCTTGCATGTTGCGTTTTTTGTACATAACCATATCATCGTCCATAAGGTCTCCTGCGATAACTACAGCATCTGGCTTCTCTTCATTAACAATCTTGTTTAGTTTTTCAAGTTGAGGATTTGAGAAAAATGTTCCAAGATGAAGATCTGATACCATGGCGATTTTAATAGATTTTTCAATGTGTTTATCTACCTTAATTGTTTTATTAATCACAGTAGGTGAGTATGCCCAAAATAATCCAAGAGCAGTCATACCCAATAAATATAGAACAGTTATACTTAAACTAATTCCTTGAGAAAGATTAAATTTAAAGATTTTCAGTAATAACTTAGCAACTAATAAGATAATACCTATGACAGCACCGTTTAGGAAGTAGAAGTACCAAACGTTTCCGTAGTTTACCCAAGGTGCGCCTAGTCTTAGCATATAAGCTATAATAGAAAAGTTAGCAATGATAAATAGCGTGATACCAATAGCTAATTTAACCTTAGGGGGAACAAAAGGTGAAATCATCCATTTTAAACCTAGCCACATCAGAAATACGAGTATTTCATATACTGCGAATACTCCGATGAAACCAGCGATAAATTTCCAATTATTCAATATTAATTCTCCTTCAAACTATTTATTAACAAATGAAAGAATATATTGTATATTCAAACAGAGTGCTTTTCATTATACAATATGTAGTTTAAATTGTCATTAAATTAGGTTAGATAGGGTGATTCTTTTAAGTGTTGTAACTTCTTAATCTTAAAAGTTATTGGTTTCATTGCTGCTGAAATGATGTTGAGCATAACCTTATCTATCTGTGGCACCTTTGCTCTTAGAATAAGGAAACTGGAATTTTGTCAGTTCTCTATCTTGGAAAGGATATAAAAATCTTTTAAACTGAGGGGGTTCTTAGTGAAAGACTGTGAAATTTTTGATATAATATAAAGAATCAACTGATAGATGCTTTTTTATTTGTCTAGAAAAAAGAGATATTTTTTAAAAGACTTACAGGTGAGAACTAAGAAAATTTAAATACATATGTAATGTTTGATAGAAAATCACTCTATCCTCATCAATAGATAAACAGAAATAAATTAAATAAAAGGAGAAACAGATGCCTGGAAATTATTCAACACGTGAATACCGTGAAAAATTATACGATGATCTTCATGTTAGATCGAGAGATACAGCGATTTTGATGTGTGCAATTTTTATTGCCTCTATCGGACTAAATATGAATTCAACAGCTGTTATTATAGGAGCCATGTTAATTTCACCTCTTATGACACCGATTGTTGGACTAGGATTAGGTTTAGCTATTTTTGACACTCGTTTAGTCAAGCAAGCTCTAGGGGTTTTACTTACTCAAGTATTGGTCAGTTTACTTGTATCGACTCTATATTTCTGGATTACTCCCTTATCTTATGCAAGTAGCGAGTTGATTGCACGAACTTCTCCAACGATTTGGGATGTCCTAATTGCTATTGCCGGTGGGATTGCTGGTGTGATCGGTTCAAGGAAAAAAGAAGCAAATAATATTGTGCCAGGAGTAGCCATTGCTACAGCGCTGATGCCGCCTATCTGCACTGCCGGCTATGGTTTAGCTAATGGAAATGTACGATTTTTATTTGGAGCTCTCTATCTTTTCTTGATTAACTGTGTCTTTATAATGCTAGCCAACATTGTTGGAGCAAAAATTTTAATGAGAAAATCTCCCTTAACTTCATTCAAAGAGCTAAGCATTAAAATGAAAATTGGTTTGATATCTTTGATTGTATTATTGGTTGTTCCAGCCGGTTATTCGGCAGTTACTCTGACTATAGAACAAGCGCGAAAAGAAGGTGTCAAACAGTTTGTAGGAAAAGAGTTTGCCAATCATACGGTTATCAATCAAGTCTACAAGTCAAGGGACAATGAATTAATCTTGACAATTGTTGGTGACCCGATTTCAGAAGAAGAATTAGAAATAATTCACCAAAAACAAGCCTCTTACGGTATTCAATCTGTTAAATTGAAAGTTAATCAAGTTCAGAATTCGACAAAATTAGATAGTGAAGCGACCAAGGAATTTTATGAAATTATTAATAAATATATCGATCAAAAACTATCTGAAAAAGATTCACAAAAAGACATTGTAAAAGAAAATGAAGCAGACAAGGGTTAAGGATATTCTATATCCTCAATCCTTGTCTTTTTAGATTGATTTTTTTAGAAACAGTAGTTAGGTCTTTTAGTATAGCTCGCCTAATAACTTTGAAGGTTTCATCGCGTTCTAAGCCTAATTGGATATCATTACGATATAAGAGGGTAAGGTATTTATGATTTATCATAGTTGATCTTATTTCTAATTTAAACGTTTCACACTTAATTACAACGTAAAAAATCATTTCAGAGTAGTTTTTACTTTGATTAGGTAGGTGGAAGTTACTTAGATAATAAGCTGTTTATAATGAGTTGCCAAAGTATATAAAGAAAACAAGAATATCTGTAGATAATACAGACCTTATGATTGAAATAAATAAGATTATAAGTGATTATGTTGAAATTGAAAATTTACTTTAGAAACTGTTGAATAAAAGCATCCAGGAAATTAGATTTCCTAGATGCTTTTTTATCTATGTAATTATTTACCTAATTTTTCTAAGTGTTTAGCTAGGCGTTCGTTAACGAAATTCCAGTTTACAACACGGAAGAATTCTTTAATGTAGTCTGGACGACGGTTTTGGTAGTTTAGGTAGTAAGCGTGCTCCCAAACGTCTAATCCAAGAATTGGAGTAAGCCCTGTTAAGTATGGAGAGTCTTGGTTAGCTGTTGAAGTAACAACTAATTTACCTTCTTTATCTAAAGCAAGCCATGCCCAACCACTACCGAATCTTGTAGCAGCTGCAGCTGAGAAGCTCTTAACGAATTCTTCGTATCCACCAAGTTCAGCTTCAACTTTTTCTTTAACTAATCCAGCGAATTCAGAAGAATCTGCTTTAGTTAGTGATTGCCAGAATAGGCTGTGGTTGTGGTGTCCACCACCATTGTTGATAACAGCTTGACGGATGTCAGCAGGTACGCTATCGATGTTTTTTAATAGACCACAGATGCAGTTAGCTTCGAATTCTGGGTGTTTTTCTAAAGCTGCGTTTAAGTTGTTAACGTAAGCAGCGTGGTGTTTATCGTGGTGAATTTCCATAGTTTTAGCGTCGATAACTGGTTCTAAGAAATCGAATCCATAAGGTAATTCAGGTAATTTAAATGTCATAGTAATTGTCCTCCCGGGGTTTTTATAAATATATTACTATTATAAGAAAAATATTAAAAATAAACAACAAAAATGCTTACAAAAAATTTTTTTTATTCTATAGAAACTATTTTTCATCTTATCTAAACATTAGGAAATTAGTATTAAAATTTTAAACAGGAAGAGAAATTACTTATATTAATACTTTGAAAATATGTGTCTTAATGTAATAGTTGTATCTGATGTTATATGTAATATTTTATAATAGATATCATTAAGAGTTTCAATTTTTAATGGCTATCTATGGACTAATTTGAAAAAATTTTATACAATAGTATTTGCATGAAATATTTTAATCATGATAGAAAGTTTATAGTTATTAGACTTTAATTTTTAAATGTTTAATAGTATAATACAGTTGGAAATTTGTATAGATAAATAATTCGAAATTAATCGAAAGGAATTAGATAATGAAAATAGGAATTGATAAGATTGGTTTTGCGATGCCAAATTATTATTTAGATATTCGTGATTTAGCGACAGCTAGAGGAATTGAACCTGATAAGTTTACAAAAGGTTTATTACAATTAGAAATGAGTATTCCTCCTGTATCTCAAGATATAGTAACTCTTGGAGCACAAGCTGCATACGATATACTAGACAAAGATGATTTAGAAAAAATTGATATGATTATCGTAGGGACTGAGTCTGGAGTTGACCAAAGTAAGGCTTCTTCAGTATTTATTCACGGTCTATTAGATATTCAACCATTCGCACGTGCTATCGAAGTTAAAGAAGCATGTTACGGAGCAACTGCGGCATTAGATTTCGCAAAAAATCATGTTATGAATAATCCAGAATCAAAAGTACTTGTTATCGCTAGTGATATTGCGAAGTATGGTGTTAAATCTTCTGGAGAATCTACACAAGGTGCAGGAAGTTGCGCTATGTTAGTTAGCAGTAATCCGAGAATTTTAGAGTTTAACAATGATAATATTTGTTTAACTCGTGACGTTATGGATTTCTGGCGTCCGAACTATTCACAATACGCTTTTGTAGAAGGAAGATTTTCTACTGAGCAATACCTTGATTGTTTAACAACAACTTGGGGTAGATTTGTTGAAAAATCTCAAAATAAACTTAGTGATTTTTCAGCAGTATGTTTACATCTACCATATCCTAAACTAGGATTAAAAGGGTTAAGTTTGTTATTGGAACAAGCCGATGAAGATAAAAAAGAAGAATTACTTGCTCGTTTTAATGAATCTATTTTATACAGCCAACGTGTAGGTAATATTTATACTGGATCTTTATTCTTGGGACTATTATCATTACTTGAAAATAATACTATTTTAGAAGCTGGTAATAAAATTGCTTTATACAGTTACGGAAGTGGAGCTGTTGCGGAAGTATTCAGTTTAACTCTAGTAGAAGGTTATAAAGATCAATTAAGAAATAATCGCTTCGATGATTTTGATAAGAGAACACGTATTTCAATAGATGAATACGAAAAAATGTTCTTTAGAGACACTACGGTTGACGCAGAAGGGAACTTAGATATTTCTGATATTAAAGATGAGAGCAGATTCGTTTTAGAAAAAATAGAAAATCACAAGCGAGTATATAAAAAACAATTTTAACAGAGGGAATCATGGAAAAAATTTGGAGTGGATTTTATAAAAAAAATATTGATGAACGCTTAGAGGTTATTGGGCAAGCTAATATTTTAAGTGAAGAATATATTTCTGTTCTAAAAAATAATGAAGTTTTAGACTTTGATACGGCTAATAATATGGTTGAGAATGTAATAGGAACTTTCTCACTGCCTTTTAGTGTTGTGCCAAATTTTGTCGTTGATAATAAAGAGTATGTTGTGCCATTTGTCACAGAAGAACCATCGGTAGTTGCTGCTTGTAGCAATGCTGGGAAAATTGTAGCGAAGTCTGGTGGTTTTAAAACAGAAGTACTAGACAGGAAAATGGTAGGACATGTAGCTTTATATAACATAGCTAACACTGACGAAGCTGTGGAACGTATTTTACAAAATAAGGATTTACTTTTAAAAACAGCGGATGAAGCTTATCCATCTATCGTAGCTCGTGGTGGAGGTGCTCGTGATATCGAAGTTAAAGCTCTATCAGAAGATGGAGTGAATTTCGTAGTTGTTTATCTTATCGTTGATACCTTAGAGGCGATGGGGGCTAATATGTTAAATACTATGCTAGAGGCACTTAAAGTTTCCTTAGAATCACTAACTGAGGGTGTAGCTTTAATGGCGATTTTGTCAAATTATGCGACACGTTCACTTGTTACAGCAAAATGTGCGATTCCATTTGAAAACTTAGGAGAAAATGGGGAGTATCTTGCGAAAAGAATAGAGCTTGCGAGTAAATTTGCTAAAGCTGATGTTTATCGTGCAGCTACTCATAACAAGGGTATCTTCAACGGTATCGATAGTGTCGTAATAGCTAGTGGAAATGATTGGCGAGCTATAGAAGCGGCATGCCAAAGTTATGCTGCTAAAGATGGTAAGTACCAAGGACTTTCTACTTGGTGTTGTGATGAAGAGACTAAGGTGCTTGTAGGTAAAATCATCTTACCTATGCCAGTTGCTAGTGTAGGTGGTTCTATTGGAATCAATCCAACTGTAAAAGTAGCCAGAGGATTATTAAACAATCCTGATGCGAAAACTTTAGCGAGTGTACTTGTCTCTGTTGGATTAGCTCAGAATCTAGCAGCACTAAAAGCGCTGGTAGGAGATGGAATTCAAAAAGGTCATATGAAACTACACGCAAAATCATTAGCGATTTTAGCTGGAGCTACTAATGATAATATTGAATTAATCGTAGAAGAACTACGAAAAGAAAAACACATGAACTTAGCTAGTGCTAAGAAAATAGTAGAGAAATACAATAAATAAAGTTAAGAGAGATTAGAATGCCTAGTCTCTCTTATTTGATAATTCTAGTAAGATCTATCTTATTTGTGTATAAATCTAAAAAAGGTTAATAAATTTAATCTAGAAAAACTGTTTAATAAGAATAGAAGTTTCTATATTTATAGTAGAAATATTAAAAATGAAATCTAAATTACTGTTGTTATAAGATTTTTTATTATCATAAAAATGTGGTTGAAATACTGTTCTTAATATCTTTTTACACTGTTTTATGATAAATAATAAAACTTTTTTTAATTTTGTGAGCAGTTTCATTGATTAATAATTTTAAATGATATATTATATAAAGTATAGAAATTAACAAATTAATATCTATAAAAAATATTTAAAGAAAAAGTATATTTAATTTCAATTAATGGAAAATTGATATGTAGTATACAGGAGGCAAAATTATGTCATTAGAAAGCAAATTCGATGAAATCAAAGGATCGGTTAAAGAAGGTTTAGGAAAATTAACTGGAGATAAGTCAATAGAGGTTGAAGGGTTAGCTGAACAAGTAGCTTCTAAAGTAAAAGAAGCTGCAGAAGGTGCTAAAGATGCAGTAGAAGGCGCTATCGACAGCGTTAAAGACAAATTAAAATAAGACGAATGTTTATTGAATTCTTTTGTTAGGATATGGATAAATTGAAGTAACGAAGGAAGAGATTCAATATTTTTGTACTATAGGTGATTGACGGAAGTAAAGAAAACTTGGTCAATCATCTATTTTTTTATAACAAATTTTAAAGGGTAATAAATAATTACTTTAATTACAATTGTTTCTAAAAAATGTTTATAAATTGAAACTAGTAAAACTGTTATATAGAGAGTCTTATAATTTGTTTCTGATTAAAATATTAAAAAATATAGTTAAAAACACATATAAACTCTATTGTTATAATGGATTTTAAATTATGTTTTAAAATATATATTTATGATAAAAACTGTTTTAATTATATATAAATTAGTGTTTTAACATAAATTATAAAACTTTTTTAAATTTTATGAGCAGTTATATTGATTTAAGATTAAAAGTGATATATCATATCTATAATAAATATTTATTATTAGTATATAAATATTTAGAGGAAATAATTAAGGAAAGGGGAAATAAATATGGTTTGGTCAATTATAGTAGGTGGTTTCATAGGGTTTGTAGCTGGCGGAATCACAAAAAAAGGCGGAGCCATGGGTATCATTTCTAATGTTATCGCAGGTTTAGTAGGTTCATCAGTAGGACAATCATTATTTGGAACTTGGGGTCCAAGCCTAGGTGGAATGGCGTTAATTCCTTCTATCTTAGGTGCGGTAATTGTAGTAACTATAGTATCAATATTCTTTGGGAAAAAATCTTAAAACATTTTTTCTATAAATGAATAGTCAATTTTTGAAAGGAGGTTTAAAATGACTAAAGCAAAAAAAATAATTTCTATTATTGTTTGTCTATTAGCTTTAACAGTTATGGTTCCCATTATGATAGAGTATCATAATGTTAGCGGATTAGATCCACAATTTTTAGATTTACAATTATTTGATTGGAAACAATTTTCTTTTTTAGAACTTTATCTTTCTAGATATATTTTCTGGGGAGCATTAGTATTATCAACATTGATAATTCTTTCAATATTAGTAATAGCATTTTATCCTAAACAACATTTAGAAGTAAAACTATCTGATAAAGGTGGTAAATTATCACTAACAAATTCAGCTATTGAAGGATTTGTTAAAAATTTAGTGATTGAACAAGGATTAATTAATAATCCATCGGTAAAAATAAATAGTAGAAAAAATAAATGCCTTATTAATGTAAAAGGGGAATCAGCTTCTTCAGAGAATATTATTCAGAAGAGTGATCAGATTCGAGATGGAATAAAAGATGGATTGGTTGAGTTTTTCGGTATAGATAAAGCTGTAAAACTTAAGATTTCTGTTTCTGATATTCAGAAAAAAGTAACTAAAAAGAGTACAAGTCGTGTAAAGTGAGGACATAAATTATGGAATGGCTAAAAAAACATCAATACACTGTTGTATCAGGATTATTGGGAGCATTTCTAGCTTGTTTAATTCTGTTCTTAGGGTTTTTCAAAACTATTTTTGTTTTGATTTTCACTGCACTAGGAATTGTAACAGGATATTATATAAAGAATAAAATATAAAAATTTGTAATTAGGAGAAAAGATATATGTCTAATCCAAATGAAAATAATGTAGAAACAAAAGAATTAACTACAAGTAATAGTGAAGCAAGAGGAGAATTGACATTTGATAATGATGTAATTAAAAAAATTATCGGTCAAGCTCTAGAAAATGTTTCAGGATTGCTAGCAGTTGATGGAGGTTTTTTCTCAAATTTAACAGATAAATTAATTAATACTGATAATGTTACATCAGGTGTTAATATTGAAGTCGGTAAGGAACAAGTAGCTGTTGACTTAAATATCATAGTCGAGTATAAAAAAAGTGTTCCTGAAATTTTTGAGGAAATTAAACGAGTGATTACAACTGATATAAACAAAATGACTGGATTAGAAGTTGTAGAAGTTAATGTTAATGTAATCGATATTAAAACTAAGGAACAACATGAAGCAGATTCAGTAAGTTTACAAGATCGTGTGTCTAATGTTGTTGAATCAACAGGAGAATTTGCATCTGATACCTTTACATCAGCTAAAGCAGGTATAAGTGATGGGTTTTCAACAGTTAAAGAAAAAGTTGGAGATGCAACTGAAGTAGTTGTAGATAAGGCTATAGATGTAAAAGATGCAGTTGTAAATAAAGCTGTAGATGTAAAAGATGCTGTAGTAGAAAAAGCAGAAGATGTAAAAGAAGCAGCTGCAGACAAAGTAGAAGAAGTGAAAGAAGTAGCATCAGAAGCTAAGGAAGCAGTAGTAGAAAAAGTAGAAGAAGTGAAAGAAGTAGCATCAGAAGCTAAGGAAGCAGTAGTAGAAAAAGCAGAAGAAGCAAAAGAAGCAACTGCAGACAAAGTAGAGGAAGCGAAAGAAGTAGCAACAGAAGCAAAAGATGCAGCAGCAGACAAAGCAGAAGAAGCAAAAGAAGCAACTGCAGACAAAGTAGAAGAAGCGAAAGAAGTAGCATCAGAAGCTAAGGAAGTAGTAGTAGAAAAAGCAGAAGAAGTAAAAGAAGCAACTGCAGGCAAAGTAGAAGAAGCGAAAGAAGTAGCAACAGAAGCAAAAGATGCAGCAGCAGACAAAGCAGAAG
>CAMYEU010000004.1 GCA_947254465.1 uncultured Gemella sp.
CATTAGAAGCAGCAGGTCCGTTGAATTCAGGAACTTCATTAACAGGAGCATCTTGACCATTAGAAGCGACAGGTCCGTTGAATTCAGGAACTTCATTAACAGGGGCATCTTGACCATTAGAAGCAGCAGGTCCGTTGAATTCAGGAACTTCATTAACAGGAGCATCTTGGCCATTAGAAGCGACAGGTCCGTTGAATTCAGGAACTTCATTAACAGGAGCATCTTGGCCATTAGAAGTGACAGGCCCGTTGAATTCAGGAACATTATTACTTGAATTATTATTAGGTTTATTATCTGAAGTAGGTTTATTTTCAGGTTTGTTATTTCCTAGGACAGTATCTTTATCATTTTTATGTTTAGTATACTCTTCTAATGCTTTATCTATGTCAGATTTTCCTTCTAAAATTTTATCTATAGATTTTTCTTCATCATACACTTTTTGAGCTTTTTCTGTAGCTTCTTTTAGTTTAGCGTATACTTCTTTATTAATTCCTTCTTTATCTTTATCATCATTAACTAGGATTTTAGCTGTTTCTAAAGGTAATAAAAGGTTTGCTCTTTCAGTAGCAAGTTTTTTAGCAACTTCATCATCAGTGCTTTCAATAGGCTTGTTAGCCTCATTATTACTTGGAGTATCAACTTTGTCGTTAGGTTTGTTAACTCCGCTGTTAGCTGGAGTGTCGACTTTATCGTTAGGTTTGTTAGTTTCGCTATTAGCTGGAGTATCAACTTTGTCGTTAGGTTTGTTAGTTTCGCTATTAGCTGGAGTGTCAACTTTGTCGTTAGGTTTGTTGGCATCACTATTAGCTGGAGTATCGACTTTATCGTTAGGTTTGTTAACTTCGCTGTTAGCTGGAGTGTCGACTTTATCGTTAGGTTTATTTGTTTCATTATTAGATGCATTAGTGTTATCACTTGGTTTATTTACTTCAGGAGCAGGAGCTTCTTTTAATCCGTTGACTGCATCTTCGATTTCTTTTAATAAACTAGAACGAGTGTCTTCTAGATTTCTTGTTTCTTTAGCTTTGTTTATGAATTCAGTTGCTTTACTAATAGCTGTAGTTAAATTATTTTTAGACTCATCCGAATAGTTACTTGCAGCTAGTTTGTCTTGAGCTGATTTAATAGCTGTGTCTAGTTTTGAAGTGTCATATCTAAGAAGGTTATAGTATGTTTGGACATCGTTAAATAATTTCAAGATTTCATTAGATTTAGGGTTGTTGTGCACTAAGTCCTCTAGTTTATCTATTTTTCCTTGAAGATAACTATCTACAGCGTTGATGCTTTCTTCACTGTAGTTTTTACTGTCTTTATCAGAATTGAAGTTAGCTACAGCTTCAGCGTTTGAAGTTCTTAGTTGAATAAGTAAATCATATTGATTTTTTAAGTCTGATAGTTCAGTAAATGCAGTAGAAATTTCTTCTGTGCTTGCAAGGTTATTTTTTAAGACATTTTGTGCAGTGTTGATTTTGTTACCGAAGTTTTTAATTACTGCCATATCTTGGCTTACATTTGCATTTTTAAATACATTATTCCAACTATCATAGTATTTACTTGTTGTAGCTTCGAATAGTGCGTTTAGTTGTTTTTTATCTGCAGTGATAACAGCATTTTCTTTAGGGTATTTTACAGATAATACAGCTATATTTTCATGTTTATCAGTACCGAATAATGTACTACTTGCAAAAGTGTTAAGTTTTATTGTAGATGGTTTTCCTTCAATCGGTATTCTAATTTTTGAAGGATATTTATAAGAATTAGTTACATTATTGTAAGTAACGTCAGCAGTATCTTCTTTTAGAACTTGAACATCTTTTTCAGTATTGCCATCGAAGTATGTAAGTTTACTCATAACGGCAACATTAGTTGTTCCATTATTCATAGGGATAAGATTTAATTCTAAATAATTTTTCCCGTTTTCAGTTACTAGATATACGTTTTTAATTATTCCATTAGCCATAGAAGGGCTAGTTAAATCTTGTTTTAATAATGATCCATCTAATTGAACTTTATTATTAGAATCTGTAGAAGGAGATTCTGATGGATTATTTGGTTGATTTTGAGTTGAATCAGCAGAATTGTTAAATGCATTCACAGCATTGTTAAGTTTATTTAATTCAGCTAGTAATGCTTCTTCGGTAGAAGAATCATTATTTAATAATTCTTTAGCTTTTGATAGTTCGTTAGTTAAAGTAACAAAGGCTGCTGGTTCTTTTTTACCTTGTTTGATCAATTCAACTTCAGCAATTTTTTTCTTAAGTTGTTCTTTAGCTGAAACTTGTTCTGCTTCAGGGTTTTGAGAACCATTTAAGTCTTCTATAGCAAATTTAAATTGTTCTTTGTAGTAATCTGTCAAATCAGTATTTACTTGATCATCAGTGTCATTTGATTCAGGAGTAAGTTTGGCATGTTCAACATATGCTTTTGCTTCGTCTATTAATTGTTTAAGTTTAAGTTTTGATTGAGTAATTTTGTTGAAATTGTTGTAAGCTTCTTCAGCTTTTTTAATTTCTCCAGAAAGTTCTTCAGTATTGATGCGAAGATAGTCTCCAAGATGTTGAACTTCTCCTGTTAGTTCATCTAGTTTTTTGTATACTGTTACAGTTCCTTCTTTGTCGAATTCGTTTGAGTAAGTTTCTTTTTTACCTTCTATATCTACTGGATCTAGAGAGTTTATTTTACTTTCAACTGCATCTAGTTTTTCTTTAACTAATGCTTTACTTTCATTAGTAAAGTGAGTGTTGTTTTTCCAATCATTTTCATACTGTTCTTTTGCATTTTGTAGTGATTTGTGAAGGTTAGCCAATGAATCTAATTTCGTTGTTTCTTCTAATAATTTATTTATAATATTGTCTACTTCATCTTTTGTTAGTGAATCACTATTTAAAAGTTGTTGAGCTTTAGTAATTAATTGATTGAATGAAGTTTTGAACACTGGTTTTAAATCTTTATAGTTATCTTGTACTGTATTACTTGTGTAGTAATTAATTTTATCTCTTAAAGAAGCTTTTAGAGGTGATTCTTTTTTAGCTTCTAATTTCGTAGAGTAATCGATATATAAGTCTGTTGGACTTGTAAAATTATCGATTCCATTTTTTCCTAATGAGAATGAATCTTTAAAATTGAAATTTCCTAGAAGTGCTATTTCAATATTTTTCTTAGTAGCATCAACTGTAAGTTTTAATTTAGTAGGGTAGTCGCGACCACCAATATTTTTTGTCTCTAAAACAACGGCATCGGCATCTGTATTTCCTAGACTGTTATATTTGAAAGTATCTGCTAGAGCAAAGTCGATAGCTCCTCCCATGATCTTAGGTTCTAATGTTAATATTACTTCATTTTTACCGTTTCCTAATTCGTGAATTTCTACATTTTTTATAAGTTCTGTCAAATCACGACTGTATCTTGTTTTTATAGGTTTGTCGCTACCTCTTTCTACGAATTTTGCAGTTACATTATATGGCTCTGCTGGTTTAGCAGTGTTCTCGACAGGTGCGGCAGGAACTGGTTCTCCTTTTTTACCGTCTTTTGTAGTAAGATTGTTGATAGCTTCAGTTAATTGTTTAACAAGGTCTGATGTCTCATTAATTTGAGGATTATAACTGCTTGTTTGGTTAATCCAGTCTTTAGCGTGATTTAAAGCTTGATCAAATTTTTCAAGAGACACAGGTTCGTACTCACTTCTGATTTTTCTGTCAGCGATATCGATTATTCTTTTTAGTTCTGTAGTATTGTATCTTAAGTATGTGAAGTTCGCATTATCGAAATCTTTTATTAACTGAACTAATTCTTTTATATTTCTTGTGTTTTTCAATGAAGGAACACTCTTAATGTAATTTTTGTATTTTTCGATACTTTCTTTCGTATATGTTTTTTCGTTGTAAAGATCGAAGTATTCTAACAGTTTTGCAACTTTAATATCTAGAATCTCTCTTAATGTTGCAATGTCTTCCATTTCATGAATTGGTGTAGAAATTTCATAAAGTTTATCGTAGTTAGCATTATCAGAACGTTTCAATTCTTGTAATTTTGTTACAGCTTCGCTAATTTTAGCTCTTTGAGAGAAGTCTGCAGCTGTGTCTGAAGTGTTCTCTTTTGTCAGTAACCATTCATTAACTTTATTACCACGATCAATCCAATTTTGAATTTTTTCGTCTAATTTTTCTCTGTATTTAGGGATAGCTTCATTACTTTTTTTAGCAGCTGAGTAGTTAATGTCTAAAGCAAATGGACCTGTTTGTTGTTTAACTCCGTTTTTATCAATATAAGTCATATTTGAAATAACCAATTGTTCAGCTTTTAATTCACCAGGAACACTAAAGGCTACGATATGTTGATCTTCAGCAGAAGGACCTAGTTTAACATTTGTATCTAAACCAGAAACTTTATTAACAACAAAGCTTGTAATTTTACTAACTTTATCAGGATTAGCAACAAGATTAATTTCAATATCTTGCCCTTGTTTGTAGATACCTACTAAAGACTCTTTAAATAGATTTTTAATTTCTTCTTTATTATCAACTACTTTTTTATAAAAATCTTGTTGACCATCGCTAGAAACAGTTACCATTGTTGGAGTTTTAAAGTCAGTAGTAGTGTAAAAACCGTCATCTTTTAAGTCATGATTCACATCGAAATTGTATAGTTGAATATAGTATTTTAAAGTGTTAATTGCATTTTGTGCAGTTTTTTCTGTATATGAATTAGCGTCAAGTTTTGCTTTTGCAGCAGCAGCTTCGCTCCACATGTTATACCAAGGGGTAGTGTCAATAACATCATCCGGTACTTGATGATTTTCAAATGTTACGTGGTAATATGGAAAGTTAGAAGTTTTGTGGAAAAAAGTAGTTCCTAAGTATCTATTTGTGATAGATTGATCGTTAAAAATTTTATTTATTATTCCATTTAGTTCAGCCTTAGTTTGTTCGGTAGCAGCTTTATCCCCAAAATCAGCTTTTGCTATATTGTTATTTGTTGGCCAAGCCTGAGCTGTGATAGAAGATATAGTAAGCGCCAATGCAACACTCATACTTGATTTTAATAATTTATTTGTTTTCATGGATTTTCTCCTTTTGTATATAATATAATAATTTATTCTAATAATAATTTTCTAAAGTTGATAAAAAATAAAAAATACTATAAGAATTTTTTATATAAATACTATTAAATCAACTTTTAAAAATAATAGACATCTACAATATAACATAAAAACGTTTCAATTGAAATAGATTATCAATATCTTTTATTTAAAAAGTATAATAATATTTCTTGGATTAACGAAAAATTATACTTACTAATTTAAAATAATATTTTAAATTTAGCTTTTTTATTATTTCTAAAAAAAGTTAAGATAATATTTGTATAGGCTTATTTACGATTTTTCTTATTTCAAAAATGTATATAAAGTAAAAAAATAATTTTTCTTAGTTTATTTTAATTTTTCTTTTTAAAAATTTACTAAATATTTTCTATGTAGTATAATCTAAAAGAAAATATTTTTGTAAGGAGAGCACGATGACTAAATTTTATGCTGTGAGAAAAGGTAAAAAAACTGGAGTATTTTCAACATGGGATGAGTGTAAAGAGCAAGTTACAGGCTTTAAGGGTGCTATATATAAAAGTTTTAAAACTTTAGTGGAAGCAGAAGAGTTTGTAAAAGGTAATGAAGAAAAGATAGAGAATGTGGAAGCAGTTGATGGAGTTTATGCTTATATTGATGGAAGTTTTGACAGAGTTAATGGCATCTATGGTTCTGGTGTAGTTATTGTAGATTGCGATGAAAAATATGAATATAAGCATGCTGGGAATAGAGAAGATTATGCACAATTACACAATGTTGCTGGAGAATTAGAGGCGGCCAAATTCGTTATGTGGTATGCCGTAGATAAAAAGATTAAAGAGATTACATTATTTTATGACTATCAAGGAATAGAATCTTGGGCTACCGGAGATTGGCAGGCGAACTTACCTTATACACAGGATTATGTGAAATTTTATAATAAGATAAAAACAGTAGTGAAAGTCAATTTTGTAAAAGTCAAGGCACATACAGGTGTTGAACTTAATGAAGTAGTAGACAAACTTGCAAAGGATGCAATTGAAGAATTTAAATCGAATTAAATAAGAAATAGATTAAGCTGGGTAATGATTTGAAAATATAATTTTTAAGTCTTACCCCTTTTATTTGTTTAAGTGTTTAAATATGTTATAATTATTAAAATATAGTTTAATAGATGAAAAAAAGGAGGGGGAAAATGAGTAAAACAATTGATAATAAGCAAATATTTAATAAAATAGTGAATCTTATTTACAAAGATAAAAAACGAATAATAATTGCCTTGATAGTTTCTATTGCATCTTATTATTTTACTTTATACCCAACCGATAGACTAAGTTATATAGTTGATGGAATAGCAGGTGGAAATATTGATTTTAATGGTGTAGTTAATGAAATTCTAAGAATTGTTTTAGCGGGAATAGCATTGTACATTGTTTATTTCTTTAAAGAATATTATACGTTTATAGGATATGATAAAGTTATTAAAGATATGACCTATGATATTCAATATGATATTTATAGACATACTCCAGTATTTTTTAATAAATTTAGTATTGGAGAAGTTATTAGTAGATCGACGAATGATATTACGAATTATATTGCACCACTTTTTGGTTATGGTATTTTATTAATTTTTGATGGAATAATTTACAATTTATTTATAAGTGTTCTTATATTTAACAAATCTAGTTTAATTTATTTATTGCTGATTCATATACCTTTGGTTCTTCAGACTATTTATTTAGTTAGAAGACGTAAGGTTCAGGAAAAGTACTATAATGAGATGGCGAAAACTATGGATGAAATTACAGAAGAGACTTTAGAGAATGTTAAAGGTATTCGTGTAATCAGAGCGTATAGCCTGTTAGATAAAGTGAGAAATAGTTTTGTAGGAAAACTTAGAAGCTATGCTAGAAGTAATGAAGAATACATGAAAAAAACTCTTGTCTATCAACCGCTTAATACAGTATCGTTAGCGACAAGTTATATTATAGCTGTAGCTGGAGGATTTTACTTTATTAATTTAGGAATGATGACATTAGGAGAGTTGATTTCTGTCTGTGTAGTTATAGGTATGATTCAGTGGCCATACATTGCTTTATCTGAGTTAGTTATTATGATTATAGAAGTTCGTCAAGCTACGAAAAGAGTCTTAGAGATTTCTGATAAAAAAGCTGATGTTAATAATGATCTAGCTGAAAGTAATTTTGAGTTTAATAGTAGTATTGAATTTAAGGATTTTAATTTCAGTTATGAAGATAATAATCATGTACTAGAAGATATTAATTTTACAATTAATAAAGGCGAAACTATAGGAGTAGTAGGAAAAACTGGTAGTGGGAAAACGACATTTATCAAGCAATTATTGCGATTATATCCAATAAAAGAAAATACATTACTTCTTGATGGTAAGGGGATTGAGCGATATTATGATTATTCTGTTAGAGAAAAGATTGGTTATGCACCACAAGAATATCAGTTGTTCTCAAAATCTATAAAAGAAAATGTATTATTTTATAGAGATGATTTAGAGGACAGATTAGACAAGGTGTTGGAACAAGCTGATATTAAAAAGGATATTAGTAGATTTAAAGATGGTATTGATACCCTTGTAGGAGAAAATGGTCTATCTCTGTCAGGTGGGCAAAAACAACGGTTAGGTATAGCAAGAGCATTGTTATCTGATCCTGATATCTTAATACTCGATGACAGCTTAAGTGCGGTAGATTCTAATACAGAAAAAACTATTATAGAAAATATTAAAAAAACCCGAGAAGGTAAGACTAATATAATAGTAGCTCATAGAATTTCTGCAGTAAGGCATGCGGATAAAATAGTTGTATTAGACAATGGTAAAATATTAAATTTCGGAACGCATGATGAACTTCTTGGAAAATGTTCTTGGTATAGACAACTAGATGAGTATCAAAATAAGGAGGTAGAAGATGATGAAGAATAAAAATCCGTTATTTCAATTTCTTCCTTATATGAAAAAAGCAAAGAGATCTTATATAATAGGTTTTGTCTTTTCACTACTAAATGTAGGGCTAGGTGTTGCTGGTGTGTACGTGTTGTCGAAAGTTTTTGATGGAATAACTGGAGATTTAACACGTCAGATAATTCTAAAATCATTGGTGGTAGTAGCTGGTTATGGACTTATACTATTATGTTCGGGGATATCTAACTATATTAGAAATATTTACTTAGTAAAAGGAGCTAACGAGGTTTACGTTAGAATTCAGATGCAGGTATACGATCATATTCAAAGTCTACCGATTAAGTATTTCGATAATATGCCCGCTGGTTCTGTAGTATCTAGAATAACAAGTGATGTAAACCAAATTAGAACATTTTTTGTTTCGACATTTGTGCAGATACTAATAATTGTACTTAAGATTATTTTTTCTTATATTGTATTATTTTATGTTGATGTACGTTTTGGATTATTTATGCTGGCGTTATTCCCGGTAATGTTTATAGTATTAAAAATTTACAACAAGTTATCTATAGATAGTATTAAGGGATATAGACGTAAGTTTTCTCAAAGTAATGGGATTATAAATGAAAATTATCAAAATTTAGAAATAATCAAAGCTTTTAATAAAGAAAAAGAGAGTATTGAAGATTGGAATAAGCATAATGAAGAACGCTATAAATATTGGAAAAAATTAAATCTAGTAGATAGTCTATTACTTCATAATATAACAGGAGTATTTAGAATAGTGATTTTCATAGGTATTGTTTATTACTATTCGTATTCACATTTTAATAATGTTTATGGTATTACATTGGGTATGGTATATCTATTTATAAATTATACTACCGATATAATTTATAGAATTGCAGACTTTACGATGGGGATTTCTAATTATATTAGAGCGCAAGGTGCGGCTATAAATATTCAAGAGATACTTAAACTAGAAATTGAGGAAGACAGTCACAACGATATTATCGAGGATGATTTCCGAGGAAATATAAAATTTGAAGATGTGTATTTTTCTTATAAAGATGATTTTTATGTGCTTAGAGATTTAGATCTTGAAATTAAAGAGAATCAAACAGTAGCCTTTGTAGGTCATACAGGAAGCGGTAAGAGTACTATAATGAACTTAATTGTTAAGTTTTACAGTGCGACTAAAGGTAATGTCCTAATAAATGGCAGAAATATAAATGATTATAGTAAGGAGTACCTAAGAGAAAAAACTGCAATAGTACTCCAGGATTCATTTTTATTTGAAGGTACCTTACTAGAAAATATTACTACTTCAAATGATGAAAAGATTGCCAGAGAGGCCCTATCTAGAGTTGGAGGAGATTTTATATTAGAAAATCGTACGTTAAACTCAAAAGTTGAAGTGGGTGGAAATAACTTTTCTACAGGTGAGAAGCAACTTATCTGCTTAGCTAGAGCCTTAGCTAAAGATCCTAAGATTTTAATTCTTGATGAATCGACGGCCAATATTGATAGTGAAACAGAACAAAATGTTAGTCGAGCTATAGAAGAATTAAAACAAGGGCGAACAACGCTCATAATAGCTCATAGATTATCAACTATAAAAAATGCAGATATGATCTATGTCCTTAGAAAAGGGAAGGTAATTGAAAGTGGAACACACGAACAATTATTAGCTCTTGAGGGAAGTTACAAAAAAATGTATGAAACTCAAGTAAAAGGATAAAAAATAGAGGAGTGATTCTAAAAAATCAGATTTTACTGAATTCTGATTTTAGGATCACTCCTTTTTAATAATTATTTTTTGAATATAAATTCGTATGCTAAGTCAATATCTTTGAATGAAATCATTACTGTTTCATAACCAAGTGGTTTAAATAGTTCATTGACAGCAGTAGCAACTTTTTCGCAAACTTCAACAGGACGGTGAACCCAACCAATTTCAAGGTTTGCTCTACTGATTTCTTCTCCATCAAGAATAGCAACACTTTCAATTAAATCTAATGTAAATGCTTCGCGTGGTCTTTCGATTATTTCAGCAATAGTATCGAAAAGCTCAGCACTAACTTTTTTTAAATCTTCTTTTTTAAATCCTCTAGCAACTATACGTGGCATAATAAACCTCCATTATTTGAATTCGTTTTCTTTCATTATAACACAATATGCAGTTTTTTTGTTAGAAAATATCTGAAAGTAGTTATTTTAGAATGTTATATGTAATTAAATTTTTATTTATAATAAATAGTAATGATTTTCATTATATCAGTAAATTAAAGAAAATATTATGTTTTTTAGTTGATTAGAAGAATTGGAAAAGTATTTTCTTGATTATTTTACTTACAAATATTACCATTTATTAGAATAATGTGGTATGATAGAAGGTAGGAAAAAAATATCAAAATAAATACTGAGGAGAAATTTTTATTAAACTTTTATATAGGAAATACTTTTCATTAATAATATTATTTTTAGTTTGCCTAGTTATCTATTTGTTTTCTAGTCAACCTGGAGAAGAATCATTAAAAATTTCTAATGATTTAATCGTAAGAAAATTAGGTCACTTTAGTGAGTATATGGCCTTAGGTTTTTTCTCTTTTTGTTATTTGTCTAGTTTTTTTATACAAAATAACAATAAAAGAGATTTAAAAAAAACTGTTATATTAAGCTTTTTTTTCTCTATTATTTATGCCTCAAGTGATGAATTTCATCAGAGTTTTGTAGTAGGTAGAGATGGGAATATTATTGATGTATTAATAGATAGTAGCGGATCTTTAGTCGGAGTATTGATTTCAAGTATGATATATTTTTTTGTTATAAAAAAATAGTAAAAAATATTTTAGTTTTTAGTTGTATTTTTTTTAGAAAAGATATAAAATAATTACTTAGATAAATAAAAATTAAAGGAGGAGTTATTGATGCTTAAAGCGCTTATTGTAGAAGATGACAAATTGTTAGCTGCATCATTGAAAGCTGCAATTTCAGAGAAATTTGATGCTGATGTTTGTTATAATGGATTAGATGGACAAAAACTTGTAAATGAGAACGTGTATGATTTTGTTATAGCTGATAGTATTTTACCAGGAATGGGCGGAATAGATTTACTGGATTATATTCGTGAAGAAAAAGAACTTAAAACACCAGTGATTGTAATAACTATAGCTGAATCAACAGAAGAAAAGGCTAGAGTTATGAAGTATAGAGTAACAGAATATCTACCACGTGTAGCGGATGCTTCTCTTTTATTGACAACAATGTCGAACTTACTTCAACGCGAAAGTAACTTGAAGGGTGAGAACGAAATTACTTATAAAGATTTAGTATTAGATCTTAAAAATGAATTGGTATCTTCAAATGGAGGGACATTAGACACTATTAAAGGAAAATATCTTGAATTATTATCGTTCTTTGTAATTAATAATAATATTGTACTGGAAAAAGAAGAAATCTTTGACCGTGTATGGGGTGTTGATTCAGAAACAACTATAAATGCTATTGAAGTATATATTTCTGGATTAAGAAAAGAATTAAGAAAAATTGGTTACGATAAAAACTTAAGAACTGTTCGCGGTGTCGGATATACATTTGAGTAGGTAGGAGTATGGAATTTAATTATCCAATAGATTATACATTATACAATACTGATGAGATAACTATTATTATCAAATTTTTAGATTTAGTAGAAGAATGTTATTTATCAGGGATAGAACTGTCAGAGTTTAAAGCTGTATACAAAGAATTTAAGAGTGTAGTTAGAGCTAAGTCTGAGGAAAATTCGTTATATCGTGATTTCAAAGAAATCACTGGATATGATGGTTATCAGGCAGTAAAAGAGATGAAAAATGAAAAACCAAAAATCAAGCTGTAAAGCTTAGTTTTTGGTTTTTTTATTTATTTCAAGGAATCCGAAATGAAATTTAGTATTTTTTCTAATAATTCTAGTGAAATTGTATTTTTCAAATATATTGTCTCTAAAGTGAGCTTTAATAATTATTTTATCTTTACCCACGCGACTAGCTTCTTTTATAAATTCTTTGTATCGAAAATTTTTATCAGCTAATGGAGTAATTCCTAATAGATTTTCAGATTCTCTAATATTATGTGAAAACATTGGATCAAAGTATATTATATCAAATGTATTATCAGGAGCTTTTTTTAAATAATCTATACAATCATAGTTATAAGTGGTGATTTTTCTCATCGCTTTGTTTATTTTCTCGTTAGGAGATATATAATTTTTAAGTCCGTTACTAGTTATTAGATGTATAATCTTATTTTTTTCAATAGAAGTAACAGTATGCCCGTAATAACTTAATAGAATACTATCACCTGCAAGGCCCATCGTACAATCTAGAATACTTTGTTTTTCTTTACCTATTATTTCGACTAACGGTTCATTATCTGAATTTTTTATTTTTAGTGCGGTTGTATCCAAATGAAAGAAAAATTCAGAATTATTCTCGAAATAACTAAGTTTATTTTTATAAACAACTATTACTCCTTTTTTGGTTCCTAGCAACTGTTTGATAGTACTTTTATTTCTTTTGATATATTTTAAATTTAATTCATCAGCTAGTTTTTGTGCTTTGTCATTTAATTCTAAGGTGGTTTTTACACTAGTTGTTACAATCATATTTCTCATTAATTATTAAAGTTTTCTCCTCTGTAATAATAATATCTACTTTTTTATCGTGCTTATCAGTTGGAACTCTTTCTTGGAGAAGTTTATCGTAAGATAAACCTATACTTGTTTTATATTTGTTTTTTGCAAAGTATTTATCATAGTATCCTTTACCATAACCAAGTCGATATCCCTTTTTATCAAATACTATAGAAGGAGTGATTACTAGGTCAATATTATCGGTAAAATAATTGCAACTTGTAGGCTCGAGTATACCAAAACAACCTTCAGTTAATTCCTCTAGTGAAGTTATATGTACAAGATTCATTGTATTGTTATCAATTTTTGGGACAAAGATTTGTTTTTTATTTATCCATTTTTTTATAAAAGGTATAGTTGCTATTTCACTTCCAAAGCCTACAAAAATAAATATCTTTGTAGCTGATTTAAATAATTCATTAGTTTCAATTGTTGAAAGAATTTTAGTAGATGCATAGTCGCGGTAGTCATCAATTAGTTTATTTCGCTTAGTGATAAACTTTTTTCTAAGTTCTTGTTTCATAGTAAATTCACCTCATATTATATTATATCATAAATTTAAATGTAATTTTAATTTAATTAATGAGTAAGCTCTTTATCGGATTATGTAAATAAAAAAAACTATATTATATCTGTAATATAATTTTTATAAGTCTAGTATTTATAAAAGTTAATATAAAAACAAATATGGATTTTAATAGTAAATAAAATTATACTGTTATAGTAGATTTTATGTATAAATTTTTAGAATTTTTATAATAATGTATGTACAAGTATAATCAAAATTTTAAGAAAATATAATTAAATATAAAATGTATAAATACCTTTATAAGTGGATTTTAGAATTCCATAATATAAAGGGTATTATACAAATAAAAAAATCTTAAATTATGGATTATAATATGTAAAGAAGGAAAGTAGTAAAATAAAAAATAATTATTCAATATTTAATGGAAATAATAGTATAAATATGATATAATATAAAAGAAAATTTATGAGAAAGGAATCTTCTACAAATAATGACAAATTCAGAAAAAAATAAAGATATATTAAGTAGTGACGAATTGGGAAAAAATAGTAAAAAAACAGACGATTATTCAAGTTTACTAGAAAAGATTAGAAAACAAGTAGATATAGAAAATTCTTCTACTTACACTAGAAAATCGCATGATGAACAAGCAAGTTTTGAAGAAACAGTTGTGATGCCTACTGTGAGTGAAGAAGTAGATGTTCATGCTGAAACAGTTGTACTTGACAGAAATGAAATAGTGTATGCAATTGAGAAAGAACAAGTAAAAGAAGTGGAAAAAAGTCCAGTTGTATTAGAAGTCTTAGGACTTAAAAAACGTATAGGGCTTAAAACAATAGTTGAGGATATCACTTTTGATATGCATGAAGGTGAAATCATCGGATTACTTGGGCCGAACGGAAGTGGTAAGACCACTATAATGAGAATGATGGTAGGATTAACTAAAGCTACTAAAGGTGATGTCTATTGTTTTGAGAAACCTTTAGGCTTAGGTAAGAGTGCTATGCTTAAAGAAGTTGGAGCGATGATTGAAACACCTGAGTTTTATAACTATATGTCTGGATGGGCGAACTTAAAACAATTTGCTCGTGTCTGTGGAAAAAAAGTAACAAGAGCACGTATGAAAGAATTGGTAGAATTCGTTGGACTAAGTAAAGTAATTAGAAAGAAAGTTAAAACCTATTCTCTAGGTATGCGCCAACGTTTAGGATTAGCTCAAGCATTGCTTAACAATCCTAAAGTGTTAATTCTTGATGAACCTGTAAATGGTTTGGATCCACAAGGTGTGCAAGATTTTCGTAATAAACTTAAAGAGATAGCAGCTACAGGAGTATCTATCTTAATTTCATCTCACTTATTAGATGAGATTGAAAAAGTTTCTGATAGAATTATTGTTATTGAAAAAGGAAAAATTATTGCAGACGATAAACTAGAAAACCTTGTGTCAGATGAAATTGTTAAAACGTTAATAGTAACTCATAATATAGAAAAAACAGAAATGTTAATAGGAGAATTAGGTATTAGATATGAGTTGACTAAAGACGGTTTTGTATTTGAAAATCTTAATCGTGAAGAGAAAGCTCGCATAATTACATATCTAGTCAATAATAATGTAGAATTAGATACAATTCGTGAGTTACACACATCATTAGAGGATCGATTCCTACAAATTACAGGAGGGGAGACAAAATAATGAAATTACTAATAAATGAGTTTATAAAAGATTATAAAAAGAAAACTACATGGTTATATTTCTTATTATCATTTGGGATTATTTTACTAAATAGTTACTTTACAAAAAGACAGTTTGAAGATGGTATTGATGCGGTGAAAATATTAAGTGGAATAACAATAGTTTCTGCTGCGTTAGCTATGGTATTTACATTAATTATGTTAGCTAATAACTTATCGCAAGAATATTCAAAAGGAACTATTAAGTTTTTATATACGAGACCTAAATCACGTTCTGCAATACTAACTGCAAAAATAGTTTTAGCATTTATTAATTATATTATTTTCTTAGTAGTAGGAACTATATTTGATTTTGTAACAAAAAACTATGTGTTTTTTGATGGGAAAGTAGGATTAAATTACTTAAATGATACTATAAAAGAAGGGTATTTTGGTAGAACAGTTGTTAGACAGCTTATTATTACAAATTTAGCAGATTTAGCAGTGTTTATCTTCTTCGTTGCTATGGTAGTGCTAGTATGTGTAGTGTTTAAAACACAAATATTATCACTAGTATTAGTAATGTTATCACTTTTAGGAACTGGATTGATTCAAAGTTTAACAGTTTTTGCTGTTGAAAAATATTCATGGGCTAAATACCACATGTTTGATGTCCCATTATTTAGTGATTATTATAAAAATGAAGCAGCGCGTCAAGTTGTAAAAGAAATATTCAAATTTGAAAATGCAAATGCATTAATCATTATGCTGGTAGGGTATAGTTTTGTGTTCTTTACAATTTCGTATATTGTAAATGCACGTCGTGATATTACAATTGATTAAAATTAAAAGTTGTTAGGAGGTAGGTAAAATGAGAAGTTCATTAAAAAAAATTGAGAGAATTAAAGATATTTTAGATTTAAATGGAGATGTGTTAACTTATAAATATTCGGAAGAAGATGTCCGACTTGACTTAGGGGAAGAACAATTAAGTAGTATTTTTAGTAGATTTATAAAGAGGAATTTACCGAAGATAAAAGAAGGATTACATGCAGGAAAACTTGTAAAATGCCAAAGTGGATTAGGGATATCGTGTTTATTCATTCCAAGTGAAGATGATGAAGAGTTTTATTTAATTACACCATTTTTGGAGTATTTAATACCAACAAAGTTATTCCAAGAAACATTAACAAAATATGGAGCAAGTATAAGTGAATTAATTTGTGATGTGTATTTTTCATTACCAATTACACCACGTAAAAAATTCAACTATTTAATAGAATTATTAGTAGGAGATGAAAATGTAGACTTCTTAGATGCAATAGTTTTAGTAGAAGACTCAAGTGTTAAAAACGTAAGAAGAGCTTCTTCTAGAAAGAATACGTACTTAAATGGAATTCTAGAGAGTGAAGTTAAATTTAAACGTGAAATATTAGAAGCTGTGGTAGATGGGAATATTTCACGAGTAAATATGTTATTTGATCTTCGTCATAGAAATCATGGAGTAGAAGAAAACAATGTTAAACAAGGAGTTAATGTGCAACGTAGAAAATCATATAATATGAATGATTTATTACGTTATGCTTTAGAGCAAGATAATGATGATTATTTAGGTATTGAGGAATTATGGGTTAAAATAAAAAATAAACTTGATAATTACGACTTATCAGAGGATGTTATTAGAAGTTACTGCTTACTTGTTGACAGAAATAAATACAAAGATAAACAGGCTGTAGTTCGTAATTGCATAGCTTATATTAATGATCGTATTTCTGAAAAAATCAGCTTAGATAATGTAAGTGATTACCTAGGTGTTAATAAGAGTTATTTATCATCAATCTTCAATAAAGATATGGGAATTAGTATCGTAGACTACATTCATGATAAACGTATTTCTAACGCTTGTTATTTACTGGCTAATACTGATTTTTCGATTTCAGAAGTAGCGGATTATATTGGATACTTCGATACAAGTTACTTCATTAGAATATTCAAAACTCTAGTGAAAATGACACCTCTTAAATATAGAGAGTCATTATCAAAAAGATAGTAAAAAGGAATTGTTGGCTGATATATTAGTCAACAATCTTTTTTTCTACTAGTAGTTAAAATTATACTTTCTAATATATTTGTATTTTACTATTTGTATTAAGCTAATTGTGGTATAATATATTCATTCTTTAAAAAAAGTTAATCATAGGAGATTATAAATGATTTTTGCATTAGATGTTGGAAATACTAATATTGTACTTGGAGTATTTGGTAGTGATTATAAAATGCTTCATTCTTGGCGTATTGCTACAGATAATACTAAAACTGAAGATGAACTTTATGTTATTATTCGAAACTTTTTCATTGATAAAGGGATAAAGTTTGAAGATTTTGATGGAGTAGTTATCTCAAGTGTAGTGCCTAAGATGATGTTTGCATTAGAATTGCTGAGTAAAAAATATTTTGAAAAAGAACCCGTTATAGTTTCAGCAGAAATTAATACCGGTATAAAAGTTCCAGAGCCATATAGTAGTAAACTTGGGGCGGATCGTGTTGTTGATATCGTTGGTGCAAAAGTTAGTTCATACTTGCCTGCCATCGTGGTAGACTTTGGGACAGCGACAACTTTTGATTGTGTAGATGAAGATATGAATTACCGTGGAGGTATTATCTGTCCTGGAATGAATATTAGCGCGGAAGCACTATATGCAAGAGCAGCTAAATTACCTAGGGTTGAGTTTGAAGCGGTTAGTACTTCTTTAGGTTTAGACACAACTAGTCAAATGCAAGCAGGATTATTCTATGGTTTCCTGGGACAATTTGAAAATATTATTAGAAACTTGAAGCAAGATTTAGATAAAGACTACAAAGTAGTATTAACAGGTGGTCTATCTAAATTTATCGCAAAATACAGTGATGTAGTTGATATAGTTGACGAAGAATTAACATTAAAGGGTATTATTGAATTATATAAAATGAATAAAGAGAAATAATATTATTTGTTAATTAAGAAGAATTGAAGACTTACCACTTGAAAAGGAGAGGTAAGTCTTTTATTCCGAATATAATAAAAACAAAGATTTTAGTGTAGTTTAAAAGGAGATAAATTGATATGAAAATTACTGTTTTTTGTGGAGCTAATAATGGTAGAAATGAAGCATATAAAAAAAATGCTAAAGAACTTGGAAAGTGGATTGCCGATAATAATCATACATTAGTTTACGGTGGTGGTAAAGTTGGTCTAATGGGTATTATAGCAGATACTGTATTAGATAACAATAGTGAAGTTATTGGTGTAATGCCTCAATTTTTAGTAGATAGAGAGATAAGCCATTCTGGTATTACTGAATTTATTATTGTTGATGACATGTCTATAAGGAAGGAAAAGCTTGTTGATTTAGGAGATGTATTTATAGCTTTGTCGGGAGGTCCTGGGACATTAGAAGAAATATCACAGGTAATTTCATGGGTGAGAGTAGGGAAAAAAGATGCACCATGTATATTAATGAATGTTGATGGATACTATGATTTTCTAGAACAATATTTTGATAAGATGGTTGAAGAAGGATTTTTAACTAAAGAAGATAGAGAAAGAACATTATTTACTGATAGTGTAGCTGAGATGCAAGAGTTTATCATAAATTATAATAATAAATAAGAGAAGACGAGAGTGATTCAAAAATCGTGATTTCGAAGAAATCGATTTTGTCGAGTCACCTCCGCACAGTTTATTAGATATCTAAAAAGCTTTTATAAAGCGAATTTAGATATCAATAAACCACTGCGTCTATGAGTTCTCATACGAACATTGTTAAATTTTAGGAATTTTTTGTTAGTCACTATTAATATATAAAAAAATAGACAATAATAAAAATTAAATGTATAATAGAAAATCGTAAGAAATTTTTAGAAGTATAAGAATTTGAAAGGAATTTATTTTAATGAAAGATTATTTGATTAGAGGATTAGCCTTTAACGATGAAATTAGATTTTTTGTAACAAAAACTACAGATTTAGTAGAAGAAATAAGACAAAGACATGATGCGTATCCAACGGCAATCGCAGCAGTGGGACGTACTGCTACGGTTACTACTATGATGGGAGCTATGCTTAAGAGTGGGGATAGAATTGATGTTGCAGTGCGTGGAGATGGTCCTGTAGGAACTATATACGCTTCATCAAATGAACTTGGAGAAACTACAGCATATGCGAAAAATATGCAAGTTCATATTCCAAGTAATGCACAAGGGAAACTAGATGTAAAAGGAGTAGTAGGTGGTGGAAACATCACAGTAGTGCGTGATTTAGGATTAAATGAGAAATACACTACTACATCACCAATCGTATCTGGAGAAATCGCAGAAGACTTCACATATTACTTCGCGGCTAGTGAACAAGTACCTTCTGCAGTATCTTTAGGGGTGTTAGTAGAAACTGACAATTCTGTAATAGCTGCAGGTGGATTCATTTTACAAGTACTGCCAAATGCAACTAATGATACAATAACAAAGATTGAAAAAGCAATTAGTAATATTAAACCAATTTCTACGCTTATTCATGAAGGGAAAACCCCAGAAGAAATTGCAAATATTATCTTTGGTGGAGAAGAAAACTATCGTATCTTACATAAGAACGATGTTGAATTCAAATGTACATGTTCTAAAGAACGTTATGCGGATGCCTTAGTAACATTAGGTAAAGAAGAGTTGGAAGATATTGCTAAACAAGAGACAACAGAATTAGTTTGTGCATTTTGTAAAGAAAAATATCATTTTTCTCAAAAAGAAATAACTGACTTATTAGACAATTTAAAATAATATTATGAATAAAGAGCCTTAATGAATAACATTTCATTAGGCTCTTGAATTTTCAATGAAAGTTTGGTATCATAAATAAAATTACTCGAAGTTTATATAGGAGAAGTTATGGAATTACTAAGAGAAATGGTTATTACCGATGGTAAAGTTTATGATAATAATGTCCTTAAAGTTGATTCATTTTTAAACCATCAAATCGATGCTGGTTTAATGATGAAAATGGCAGAGTCTTTTTATGAGTATTTTAAAAAAGAGAAGATAACGAAGATTTTGACAATTGAGGCAAGTGGTATTGCACCAGCAATTATGGTTGCTAATTTATTTAAAGTGCCGATGGTGTTTGCTAAAAAGAGTAAGCCATCTACTTTGAAAAATAATGATGTGTATACTGCAGAAGTTCATAGCTATACTAAAAATATAACTAATACTATAGTAGTTTCTGAAAAATTCATTAATAAAGATGATAAAGTTCTTATAGTTGATGATTTCCTTGCTAATGGGCAAGCTACTCTAGGTCTTATGGAAATAGTAGAAAAGGCTGGTGCCGAAACTGTAGGTGTTGGTATCCTAGTTGAGAAAAGTTTCCAAGATGGTAGAAAATTATTAGATGAGAGAAATGTGAATGTATGTTCTTTATGTAGAATAGCTTCTCTTGAAAATAACGAAGTTAAATTTAATATATCAGATGACGAAAAATAAGAAAGGATTTTAATAAAATGTGGGAAAATAAATTTCAAAAAGAAGGTTTAACATTTGATGACGTACTTTTGGTACCAGCAAAAAGTGATATCTTACCAAAGAAGGTTGATTTAAAAGTTAGTTTAACGGAGAAAATCAAATTATCAGTACCTATTATTTCTGCTGCAATGGATACAGTAACAGAACACAAAATGGCGATCGCAATGGCACGTGAAGGTGGTCTAGGTGTAATTCACAAAAATATGAGTATTGAAGAACAAGCTGAGCAAGTAAAAAAAGTTAAACGTTCAGAAAGTGGAGTAATAACTGATCCTTTCTTCCTTACACCAGATAGCTTAGTATATGAAGCAGAAGAGTTAATGCAACAATACAGAATTTCAGGTGTACCTATTGTAAATAATGAAAAAGATATGAAAGTAGTAGGGATCATTACTAACCGTGATATGAGATTTTTAACTGATTTCGACATTAAAATTAGTGAAGTAATGACTAAAGAGCATCTTATTACTGCTCCAGAAAAAACTACTTTAGAAGAGGCTAGTGAAATTTTACGTAGTCATAAAATTGAGAAGTTAATCTTAACTAATGAAGAAGGAAAATTAACAGGATTAATTACAATTAAAGATATTGAAAAATTAGCTAAATACCCTAACTCAGCAAAAGATGCTAAAGGACGTTTATTAGTAGCTGGATCTGTTGGGATTACAAACGATACAGTAGACCGTGTAGATGCTTTAGTAGCTGCTGGAGTAGATGCTATCGTAGTTGATACAGCTCACGGACACTCTAAAGGAGTATTAGATGCTGTTAAAACATTAAGAACTAACTATCCTAACCTAGACATTATCGCAGGTAACGTTGCAACTGGAGAAGCTGCTCGTGATTTATTCGAAGTAGGAGCAGATGTTGTTAAAGTTGGTATTGGACCAGGATCAATCTGTACTACTCGTGTAGTTGCAGGGGTAGGGGTACCACAAATAACTGCTATCTATGACTGTGCGACAGTAGCTCGTGAATTAGGTAAAACAATCATCGCTGATGGTGGAATTAAATATACTGGTGACGTAGTAAAAGCTATCGCAGCTGGAGGACACGCAGTAATGTTAGGTTCTATGCTTGCTGGTTGTGAAGAATCACCAGGTGAATTAGAAATCTTCCAAGGTAGAACATTTAAAGCATACCGTGGAATGGGATCAATTTCTGCAATGGAAAAAGGATCTAAAGATCGTTACTTCCAGGAAGACGGTAAAAAATTAGTTCCAGAAGGAATCGAAGGACGTACACCTTATAAAGGTGCTGTTTCTGAAACAATTTACCAAATTATTGGTGGATTACGTGCAGGTATGGGTTACACAGGTTCACGTGATTTACGTGCACTTCGTGAAAACTCACAATTTGTTCGTATGACAGGTGCAGGGTTAATCGAATCTCACCCACATGATGTTCAAATTACAAAAGAAAGTCCAAACTACTCTAAATAATAATAATAATATGAATAATAAAGAAGGTAGGAGCTTTAATTTCAAGTTCCTACCTTTGTTTATTTACTAAATTTGTTTAGTTAAATCTATCATTTCAAGAAGACCTTGAGCACAGTCGCTACCTTTGTTTCCTGCTTTTGATCCCGCTCTTTCAATAGCTTGATCGATATCTTCAGTAGTTATTACTTCGAACATA
>CAMYEU010000005.1 GCA_947254465.1 uncultured Gemella sp.
TAAGCTATAGGATACTTTCCACCTGTATAAAAATAGCCAGCAAGCATACACACTACCCCTACTAATAGTACATAAAGACTAGTAATAAAAGTTAGAATTAATCCTAGTATAAAAGCTAGCGCGTATAATACCAACGCACCTACCATAACTTCTCGAGGACTTAGGTTCCCCTTCACTATCGAACCAGAAATTCCCTCAGAATCAATTTTGTCCAAACCATGCTTATAATCATAATATTCATTAAACAGGTTGGTTGCCGCTTGTATCAACAGACATGCCAGTAAAAACAAAATAAATTTTAAAATCGAAAACTTAATCTCATATCCTAAAGCATAAGTAGCTCCGAATAAAACCGGTGCTATTGATGCTGGATAACTATGTGGTCTTGTACACATAAAAAATTCTTTTAATTTACTTTTATTCACAACATCCTCCTAGTTATCTTCTTACCTTGAATATTATACCATATTTTTAAGTGCTATGATATTAAATTTCTTTCCTCCTATTTATAACCATTTAGCATAGCGTTTTCATAGATTTGTGATATAATTAAAGAACATAAAACTATTATTGGAGGCATTTCTTATGAAAATTGCATGGATTGGAACTGGAGTTATGGGAGAAAGTATGGCTGGTCACCTTATGGATGCTGGTCATGAACTTTTCGTCTACAACAGAACAAAGAGTAAAACTGATAACTTAGTAAGTCGTGGAGCTACACTTCTTAACGAAGTAAAAGACGCACCTATATTTGCTGATGTAGTATTTACAATAGTAGGTTATCCTAAAGATGTTGAAGAAGTTTATTTAGGAGAAAATGGACTTATTACGACAGCTAAAAAAGGTCAAGTATTTGTAGATATGACCACTTCTTCCCCTACTCTAGCCGAAAAAATTAGTAATGAATTCCTAAAAGTTGGTGCATATGCACTTGATCTTCCAGTAACAGGTGGAGATGTCGGAGCAAAAAATGCTACTCTATCAATTATGGCTGGTGGAGATAAGAAAGTATTCGAAGAAGTTGTTCTTCCATTAGTTGAAAAACTAGGTAAAAATATTACTTATTTTGGTGAAGCTGGTAAAGGGCAATATACAAAACTTGCCAATCAGATTGCAATAGCTACAACTATGATTTCTGTCGCTGAGAGCTTTAAATTCGCCAAAAAAGTCGGTTTAGATTTAGACTCTTTCTTTAAAACAGTATCAACAGGTTCAGGTGGAAGCTTTTCAATGACTTCATACGGACCACGTATCTTGAATGAAGATTTCAAACCTGGATTCTTTACTCATCACTTTATTAAAGATATGAAATTAGCTTTAGAAGAATGTGAAAAAATGAACATTAAACTACCTGGTCTTGAAACAGCATATAAAATTTACAACGAATTAGAAGAAGAAATCCGTAACACAAACGGAACTCAAGCAATTTCTAAATGGTATAAACTATAAAGAAAGATGAGTTGATCGCCTAGATCAACTCATCTTTAATTTGTATTTTCTCTCCAATTTTAAATGCTTTAGAATTTTTCGCGTGCCCGATTTCTTGTGTTTTAGCTACTGATAAAGAAGACGGTATATAATCCTGGACAAGTTTAAATAGTTCCTCTACAGAAAATTCTTTTTCAATTTTTGTGAAAGTTCCTATTAATAATCCTGAAATTTTATCAAAAACCCCGATTTGCTTTAACTGTGCAAGATGTGTGGCTAATCCCTCTATAGAAGTTCCTAATCCTTCTATGAATAACACTTTATTATCCACTTCAGGAAAATATCGAGTACCTGCTAGTTTTAGAAAACATCTACTATTTCCTCCGATTACTTCACCTTCCACACTACTACCTTGTAAAAATTTCCATTTCACATCAAATAGTATCTGTTCATTTTTCATAAAAGTATTTTCAAAGCTAATTCTGATTTCTTCACTTTCAATAATATTTAGTATTTGATACAAGTAATTTACTTTATTCGTTTGGCTTCCCAAAGTATTTAAGACCGTTGTTAAATCACTATAACCAAAGAAGGGTTTGTAATTTCTTTTTATTACATCATAGTCTAAATAATCTAATACCTCATTTGCAATGTCTCCACCAGAAATATCAAAAATTGCTTTTATTTCTTTGTTTTTATAAAAAGACATTAACTCCTCAGCTCGAACTTGTGCTTTCGCTCCGTTCCCAAATTTATCTCTATAGATATATTTAGTAAAGATAGGTACTAAACCCATCTCTACTAAAATACTTTTTAATTTTTCTAATCTATCTTTATCCTCAATATTTTTTCCGTTTGAACATACTACCAATGCTATTTTATCACCATTATTCAACATCATTACTTACTAATACTCTCTATATAATATTTAGATCTATTTTGTCCACCTTCATACTTCTTATTATTTAAACGAAGTATCATTTGGCCATCTACTTTTCCACCCTCAAAAGTATTAATTAAAGGAATAGTAATTTTGTCGCCTTCGGTTATCCAACGATCTTTAGAAGCCGGAGCCAGAGTCATAACTCCTCCGATACCACCCATTCCTACTACATATACATTATCTTTTTTAAAGTAGATTAAATCACCTACATTGATATTAGAAATATATTTATTTTCATTCCCTATAAAACTATCATCAACTTCACTATATTTACTAGTATACTTAGCAAGCTCCTTTTTCACCTGATCTACAGTATAGGTTTCTTTATAACTGGCATTATATAAATCTACTAATTCAGCTAAACTTTTTGGAACAATACCTGTTACATTACTTCCTTTAGGTGGCTTTATAATACTATCACGATCTGCTAAATATCCAAAGACAGATGTCATATTAAGACCTCTACCTCCTAGTAATGCTCCCAAATATTTTTTAGCCATCATTTCCGCAATATCTTTATCATGTTCCTTATTTTCTAAATCCAATTGTTTCCATTTTAATTTATCGTTGTTATTAACTTTAGAACTTATTTTTCCTAAATCATCACCTGACGATGTTAATTTTCCACCATCAATTTTGTATGAACCAATAATCTCGTTTGTTTTATTATTATTTAAATATCCACCGATACGGAAGTATAATTTATTATCACCTTCACTATTGTCTACTGTATAGTGAACAGTAGGTGAGTATTTTTTCAAAATATCAACAACTGATTGAGATAAGTGTAATTCTGAATTTAGTGCATCAATATCATTTAAAGTAGCTATTTTCTCAACAATTACTGATGTATCCTTGTTCACTTTCTTTCTATCGGCACTCCCAAGATTCGCACTATTGTTCGTAGCCGATTCTTCCTTCATTTCTTCATATTTTATAATACCAAATACAGAGATTACCGCTACAATAAATATCGTAACAAAACCTAATAAATATTTCATTCCTTTATTCATATCTTTTTATCTTTCCCTTAATTGTCTTCTCTATCAAAAGTAGGAACATAGAAATGTCTTCCTTCCAAACCAAATATTTTATCACTAAATGTTCCAGGTTCTACATTCGCTAAGTTTTTCTCAAACATCATCATTCTAGCATCAATATTGTCTATAAAGTGAATAATTTCTGCTTCTTTTATCATCGGTAATTTCGGAGAACCAAATTCATATTTACCATGATGAGCAAGAATTATATGTCTTAACAGCGTAATCTCTTCAGCTTCAATTCCTAATTTATCAGCCATTCTAGCTACTTCATCACTCATAATAACAATATGCCCTAAAAGTTCTCCTTCTAATGTATAAGATGTTCCTACAGGCCCACTTAACTCAATAGTTTTTCCTAAATCATGTAAAATAATTCCACTGTATAATAAATCTTTATTTAACGATGGATAGATAGCTACTAAAGCTTTCGCTATTTTTAACATAGTTGTCGTATGGTAGATCAGACCTGAATAAAAATCATGATGCATTGATTTTGCTGCAGGATAACTAATAAATTGTTTTTTATATTTATTTAACAATTCAATAGTCACCGTTCTTAAATTATCATTCCCAATTTCTTTTAAGAAATGATTTAATTCATTTATCATTATATCTTTTGGAACTGGTGCTATTTGAATATAATCTTGAACATCTATATTATCACTATCAGTTGCCATTCGATAATTTCTTATTTTTAATTGAAGTTTCCCACGATAATCTAGTAAAGTCCCCTCTACATGGATCATCTTTCCTGCTTTCAGATTTTCACTGTCTTCTTCTTTAACTTCCCAGATTTTACCGTCAATACTTCCTGTTTTATCTTTCAGATAAAGCGTTAAATAAGGTTTTCCGCTTGACGCAACCCCTCGAATTACATTATCTAATAATAAAAACATGCTGATCTCTTGATCAGTTTTAAATTCATTAATAAACATTTTCTCACTCCTTCTTTCTAGTATATTCTTTATTTCATATTATATTTTACTTTGTATTAAAAAAAAATTCAAATAAATATGGTAAGCTACTTAACAAAACAAAAAAGCTCAGGATTTCAATAGAAACTCTAAATTAACCTAAATTAAATATTTTATCTAATTTTTAAGTCTCTATTCTTTTCCTGAGCTTTTCATATTATTAGTCAAATAAATCTTTTGCTTTTCTACTAACTTTATCTAAAAAGCTTTCATCTTCTTCAACTTTTTCATTATTTAATTTTGCAAGTTCCAGGTATAGTTCTCGCTCTTTTGTCGATAAGTTTTTAGGAATTTCAATAGAAACCACAATATAATGATCTCCTTGACCATGCCCCATTACACTCTTAACCCCTTTACCTGCTAAACGGAATTTACGTCCGTGTTGCGTTCCTGCTGGAACATTAAGTTCAATCTCACCTGTTAAAGTACGTACATCTAGTTTTGTACCAAGAGCCGCCTGTGCCGGGGAAAGTTTCAACTCTGTATAGACATCATCACCTTCTCTATGGAAATATGAATCTTCAGCAACGATTACCTCTATGAATAAGTCACCTGCTGGACCACCATTTTCTCCTGCTCCACCTTTACCACGAAGACGAACACGTTGTCCTGAGCTAATTCCTTCTGGAATCTCAACCTCGTATTCTACTTCACGGTTATTATATCCTTTACCGAAACAGTGCGCGCACTTATCTTTAATAATTTTACCGCGTCCTTGACATTCAGAACATGTACGTTGACTTTGCATACGTCCGAATGGAGTATCTTGAATTACTGCTTCTTGTCCACTACCATTACATCTGTGACAAGTGTTAACTGATGAAGAATCTTTTGCACCACTTCCGTGACAGTGATCACATTCTACATCTTTACGGATTTTAATAGTTTTTTTCGTACCGAATACAGCATCTTCAAAACTTATACGAATACGGTGTAATAAGTCTTCTCCTTGACGTGGTGCATTCGGATTGCGGCGCGCTCCTCCACCACCGAAGAAACTTGAGAAAATATCTCCAAGATCATCAAATCCACCTGAGAATCCAGAGAAACCTCCACCGAATCCACCAAATCCACCATGGCCTGCTCCACCTTCAAATGCTGCGTGACCAAATTGATCATATTGAGCTTTTTTAGTATCGTCACTCAGTACTTCATATGCTTCAGAAATCTCTTTGAATTTGTCTTCTGCACCTGGCTCTTTGTTGATATCTGGGTGATATTGTTTTGATAATTTACGATATGCTTTTTTAATTTCAGCTGCACTTGCGCTTTTACTTACGCCAAGCACCTCATAATAATCTCTTTTAGCCATCTTAATCTCTCCTATAATTAATTATTTAACAAAGGGCTAGCGCATAACGCTACCAGCCCTTGGACTATTTATTTAATTATTTTTTCTCAGTGAAGTCTGCATCGATTGTATCATCATCGTTGCTAGATGAAGTTGCTCCTGCATCCGCACCTTGAGCTCCTGCTGCAGCATTAGCTTGTTCGTAAAGTTTCATAGTCATTTCTTGAACAGCTTTGTTTAATTCATCTTTAGCAGATTTAATTTCTTCTAAGTTATTGTTTTTAATAGCTTCTTTTAATGTATCATTTTTAGCTTTAATATTATCTAATAAGCTTTGGTCTACTTTATCTTTAGCTTCTTCTAACGCTTTATCTGCTTGGAATGAAAGTTGGTCAGCTTCGTTACGTACATCAGCTTCTTCTTTACGTTTAGCATCTGCATCAGCATTAGCTTCTGCTTCTTTAACCATTCTATCGATATCTTCATCAGTTAATGAGCTGCTTGATTCAATAGTGATTTTTTGTTGTTTTTGAGTTCCAAGATCTTTAGCTGTAACATTTACAATACCGTTTTTATCGATATCGAATGTAACTTCGATTTGAGGTACTCCACGTGGTGCTGGTGGTATATCTGAAAGTTGGAATCTTCCAAGAGTTTTGTTATCAGATGCCATTGGGCGTTCACCTTGTAATACGTGGATATCTACTGCTGGTTGGTTATCTGCAGCTGTAGAGAATACTTGTGATTTAGAAGTTGGGATTGTAGTATTTCTTGGAATTAATACTGTCATAACTGATCCCATTGTTTCAATACCTAATGATAATGGAGTTACGTCTAGTAATACAACGTCTTTAACATCACCTGTAATTACTCCACCTTGGATAGCAGCACCCATAGCTACTACTTCGTCAGGGTTTACTCCTTTATGAGGCTCTTTACCCATTTCTTTTTTAACAGCTTCTTGTACGGCTGGGATACGTGTAGATCCACCAACTAAGATTACTTGATCGATTTCACTTGGGTTTAATCCAGCATCTTTAAGAGCTTGACGAGTTGGGATTAATGTTCTTTCTACTAAGCTGTGAGTAAGTTCATCAAATTTAGCACGAGTTAATGTGTTTTCTAAGTGAACTGGTCCGTTAGCTCCAGCTGAGATGAATGGTAATGAAATTTGAGTTGAAGTTACACCAGATAAGTCTTTTTTAGCTTTTTCTGCTGCATCTTTAAGACGTTGCATTGCCATTTTATCTTGAGATAAGTCGATAGCTTGTTCTTTTTTGAATTCTTCTACAAGGTAGTCGATAATAGCTTGGTCAAAGTCATCCCCACCTAATAAGTTATCTCCTGATGTAGCTAATACTTCGAATACTCCATCTCCTAATTCTAAGATAGATACGTCGAAAGTACCACCACCTAAGTCGAATACTAATACTTTTTGATCTACATCTGTTTTTTCTAATCCGTACGCTAATGCAGCTGCAGTAGGTTCGTTGATAATACGTTCTACTTCTAATCCAGCGATTTTACCAGCGTCTTTAGTTGCTTGACGTTGAGCGTCGTTAAAGTAAGCTGGTACTGTAATAACAGCTTTAGTTACTTTTTCACCTAGATAAGCTTCAGCAGTTGCTTTTAAGTTTTGTAAAATCATTGCTGAAATTTCTTGTGGTGAGTATTTTTTACCATTTACGTCTTCTTTGTAATCTGTACCCATGTGACGTTTAATAGAAATTACTGTGTTAGGGTTAGTAATTGCTTGACGTTTTGCTACTTCCCCTACTTGAATTTCATCACCTTTGAATGCTACTACAGAAGGTGTAGTTCTGTTACCTTCTGGATTAGGGATTACTTTAGCTTCCCCACCTTCTAATACTGATACACATGAGTTAGTTGTTCCTAAGTCGATACCTATAATTTTTGACATATTCTTGTCCTCCTTAAATTTATAATAACTATATTTTCAAATTTATTTGTTAAAATGATCTATTCACTCTAACAAAGTCTTATATTACTTTTTTAAATGCTTTTCAGCTTTACACTGAAAACATTCTACGCAGTGGCTACATACCAATCATTTCGTCTCTGCGCTCCTTATTCTTTGAGTATCTTTGAGAAGCTTCCTCGTAACCATTTCTTCGTATTTACAATACTTGAAATGCTAACGATGTAGCCTTTAAGAATTGACTTTAACCATTGCTGGTCTGATTACTCTATCTTTTAGTTTATAACCTTTTTGGAATGTATCCAAGATTACTCCGCTTTCTTTATCACTTTCTTCTCCTTGCATTACTGCATGGTGGAAGTTTGGATCGAACTGAGCATTTTCAGTTTCTACTAGTTCAACACCTTCTGATTTAAGAGCTGCTTGTAATCCTTCGTATACCATTTGCACACCTTTCAGAACTGTTTGTACTTCTTCATTAGTTGATTCAACTTGTAAAGCACGTTCTAGGTTATCCAAACTTGGTAAGATTTCTGTAATCACTTTTTGACTCTTATAAGCATTTATAGTGTCAATTTCTTGATTTTTACGTCGTTTAAAGTTTTCAAACTCTGCATAAAGTCGTAAGTATTTGTCTTCTGACGCTTTTACTTCTTCTTGCAGTTTTTCAATTTGTTCTTGTAGTAATTCTTCTGCAGTTTTTTCAACTACTTCTTCTTTTAAATCTGTCGTTTCTTCAGTTTCAACAGTTTCTTCTGTTGTTACTTCTTCTTGTAGAGTTTCTTTTTGTTCTTCAGTAGCCATCTCTACCTCCTAATTATTTTAAATTATTATTTAAATTATCACGAACACAAGCTATAAGTGTCATGATTTTTGAATAGTCCATTCTCTTTGGTCCGAATACGGCTATTACACCTTGACCTTTAGATGTGTTATAACTACTAGACACTAATGAAAGATCATCTATATTCCCAAGCTTAAGCTCAGTTCCTATTTTAATAGATGGTTTGTCTGTTACTTCATTATTATCTAGAAGCTCGACTATCTTATCATCTTCTAAGAGCGATACTACTTCTTTTAATTTTTCTACATTGTCTATATCGGGTTGCTTAAGTAAATTGTACTTACCCCCTAATGCTATAGTCTTTTTGATTTTATTCTGCAACAATCTATTTAAAGCGACCACTATCATGTCGTAATTATTAACTTTGTCCTTTAAATATTTTTCTAACTCACCGTGAATCATTACGTGAGCTGTTGCCATATCCACATCATAGAAGTAACTTTGTAGAAGTTTATTGATCTCCGCTATATCCTCTACAGTGAAATCCGCATCAAGTTTATAGTTTTGTTGGAATACTTCTCCTATGTTTGTTACTAATATAACGAGAATACTACGACTACTTAGAAGAATAACCTCTATCTTATTAATGCGCCTATCCGTTTTTGTCGGGGCTAATATGACCGCCGTACAATCCGTTAAGTCTGATAGAACTATTGCATTCTTTTCTAGATAGTTATTTTCCGATACTATATCACCAGCAGAGAGTTGTTTAAGTTTTTCATTCTCACTATTTGATAATTCATAATCTTTTTTTATGTAATCTACATAATAGCGATAACCTTTTTCCGAAGGTACTCGACCTGATGAAATATGAGTCTTTTTAATCAACCCTTCTTTTTCTAATTTACTCATATCATTTCTTATCGTTGCCGAACTGAAATCAATATTTTGAGCAATTTGCTTAGAACCTACAGGTTGATTAGTCGTAATAAAATTTTCGACTATAGATTGAAGAATGAGTACTTGTCTATCTATTAACATCGTCATCACCTATTCTTCAATTTTGTGTTTTAGCACTCTAAGTATCTGACTGCTAATCACATATATAATAATATCATTAAGGTCAAAATAAGTCAATAGATTTTTTAAAATATTTTTGACTTTTTTTGACCTTTTATTTTACTATTCTTCTTAACCTTGATACAATCGCATTTCTAAGAATAAATTTTTATGGGAAATTCAACTAATTCTTTCGTAGTATCGCTATACAAAATTAAAAATTAAATAATAATCTGTAGATGAATCAACTTATAGCAAGAATTTCTAACCTAATTTCTAAATGTATATTTAATCAAAAAGTATTATAATTTGTTCCTACCTTCCTTGTATCTTCAGTAAAATTCTTGTATAATAAGTAAACGAAAGAAGTTAATAGAGGTAAAAATTTTGGAACTTATTGAACTTAGAAAAGAACTCGAAGAAATTAACAAAAGAATAACGGAATTCAAAACTTCACTAAAAATAGAAGATAAAACTGAACGAGTTGCTGAAATTGAAAATATGATGCTTGAAGCTGACTTTTGGAATGATAGCGAAGCAGCTAGTCTACTAGTTACCGAATCAAAAAGTATAAAAAAAGAACTTGACGAATTTAGTGAAATGATAGACTATTTGGAACACTCTGAAGAGATGGTTGAATTTCTAAAAGATGAAGATGATGAAGAAATTTATCAAGATTTACTAGAAACAGTAGTCAATCTAAAATCAAGTGTTGAAGATTTTAGCTTCAGATTATTATTCTCAGAAGAATATGATAACAACACTGCTATACTTGAAATACATGCCGGTGCCGGTGGAACTGATGCAACAGACTGGTCAGAATTAATGTTACGTATGTATGAGAGATTCTTCACAAAACAAGGATTAAAATACAGTTACTTAAACTATCAATCTGGCGATATCACTGGGGTTAAATCAGCAACTATAAAAATTGAAGGTGATTTTGCCTATGGTCTATTAAAAGGAGAAAAAGGTGTTCACCGAGTTGTACGTATCTCACCTTTTGATCCGTCTGGAAAAAGACATACATCTTTTGCTTCAATCGATGTAATTCCAGAATTCAATGAAGATGAAATCAATATAGAAATTAATAATGAAGATTTAAAAATTGATACTTACCGTGCTCAAGGAGCTGGTGGTCAGCATATTAATACTACTGACTCTGCCGTTCGTATCACTCACCTTCCTACTGGTATCGTCGTTCAATCACAATCTGAACGTAGCCAAATACAAAATAAAGATGCCGCAATGAAAAACTTAAAATCAAAACTTTATCAATTAGAAATAGAAGAAAAAGAGAAAGAATTAGCAGCGATTCGTGGTGAACAAAAAGATATTGGTTGGGGATCACAAATTCGTTCTTATGTATTTACTCCATATACAATGGTAAAAGATCACAGAACAAACTATGAAGTATCTACAGTAGATAAAGTAATGGATGGAGAAATAATCGATTTTATCGATGCTTATCTACATTACAATATTAAAGAAAAAGAAGTACTATAGATAAATACACGTAAGACACTTAAATTGTCTTACGTGTATTTATTTCTATATTTAAATTATAGTTTTTCGTATTCTGCCGGAACATCAAATGGATTTTCTTTATTAATGTGATCATAGAACATAACCCCATTTAAGTGATCAATTTCGTGTTGGAAACAAATTGCTGGTAAGTCTGTTAAAGTTAAAGTAACTTTCTCATCATTTTCATTATAACCAACTACTTTAATTTTTGAATAACGAGGAACATATCCCTTAATATCTTTATCTACAGATAAGCATCCTTCTCCACCAGCTAAGTAACATTTTGCTGCTGAATTTGAGATGATTTTTGGATTGTATAATGCATAAGAAACAGTATCTTCTGGGAACTCCTCATCTGGAATGTGCACAGCTATCATTCTTTTTGAAACGTTGATTTGCGGTGCAGCTAAACCTATTCCAGGTTTTAGTCCTAATTTTTCTGCTTTTTCATCATCTTGAGATGCTATAACATATTCTAATAATCCACGTAAAATAGCTTTATCTTCGTCTGAGATAGGACTTTTTACTTCTTCGGCACGTGCTCTAAGTGTTGCATGTGGATCAATAATTATATCTTTAGTAGTAATCAAATCTTTTCTCCTTTATTTCTAATTATTTATTACGGTATCTTCGTACATACATAATTATTTCATAAATACAACAGAATGTCAAAGGTCAAAGTTTCCTAACTGACATTTTTTTAAGAGTTTTATTTTACATAAAATATCCCTTTAATTTTCTATCTTTATTTTTGAATTTTCTGAAAGTTATTTTTGTATTTTTATTTATTTCGTGTTATCATAGTATTATTGATAATTTATAAACAAAAATTTTTAGGAGGGTGAATTATGACTTTTGAAAATTACCAATATACAAGACCAAATACAGATCAATTAAAAGAACAATTAGCAGCATTAGTGGAAAGACTAAACTCTGCAAATACCGCTAAAGAGACACTAGAAATTTTCAACGAATATAATGAACTTCGTGATAACGTAAGTACAATGGCACAATTATCAGAAATTCGTGTAACAATTGACACTACTGATAAATTCTATGAAGCTGAACAAGAATTCTGGGATGAGTTTGGCCCTGAGTTAGACTCTCTATACAGCAAATTTGACGAAGCAATATTCAATTCAAAATTCAAAGAAGAACTAAAAAAAGAAATTGGGGAACATTACTTCAATCTTATCGAAACTTCTCTAAAAGTATTTAGCGATGAAATCATTGAAGATTTAAAAGAAGAAAACAAACTTTCTTCAGAATACACTAAACTAACTTCAAGTGCTAAAATTCCATTTGATGGTGGTGAACACAACCTAAGCGGTATGGCTAAATACACACAAGATGCTAACCGTGAGACTCGTCTATTAGCAAACCAAGCTGTAGCTAGATTCTTTAAAGAAAACTTAGAACAATACGATAGCATTTATGACCGTATGATTAAAGTTCGTACTCGTATTGCGAAAAAACTTGGATTTGATAACTTTGTAGAGGTTGCTTACCTACGCTTACGTAGAACAGACTACAATGCAAAAGACGTCGCAAACTACAGAAAACAAATTTTTGAGGAAATCGTACCTGTTGTTGAAGAACTTAAAAAAGCTCAAGCTAATCGTCTAGGACTTGAAAAACTTTCATTCCACGATGAAGGTGTAACATTCAAATCAGGTAATCCTACTCCAAAAGGAGATCGTCCAACACTTGTTGATTATGCAAAAACAATGTATAAAGAATTATCACCTGAGACTGATGAATTCTTCACATTTATGACTGAAAATAACTTATTAGACTTAGACACAAAACCAGGAAAAGCTGGTGGTGGTTACTGTACATTTATTCCAAATTACAAAGCACCGTTTATCTTCGCTAACTTTAACCAAACACCTCATGATGTTACAGTTCTAACTCACGAAGCTGGACATGCTTTCCAAGTTTTCCAAAGTAGACATCATATGCCAGATTATGTTTGGCCAACATACGAAGCTTGCGAAATTCACTCAATGAGTATGGAATTTTTAACTTGGCCTTGGATGAACTTATTCTTCCAAGATGAAACAGAAAAATTCAAATACTATCACATGGCAACATCAATCAAATTCTTACCATATGGTGTAACAGTTGATGAATTCCAACATGAAGTATATGAAAATCCGGAATTAACTCCAAAAGAGCGTCGTATGAAATGGTTAGAAATCGAAAGAAAATACTTACCATCTCGTTATTACGAAGAGATTCCAGAACTTGATGAAGGTCTATTCTTCTATAGACAAGGTCACTTATTCAGTGTCCCATTCTACTACATCGACTACACACTAGCTCAAGTTTGTGCATTCCAATTCTGGAAAAAAGCTAACGAAAATAGAAAAAAAGCATGGAAAGAATACCTACACCTATGTAAACTTGGTGGAACTAAACCATTCTTAGAGTTAGTTAAAGAAGCTAACTTAGAAAATCCATTCGAAGATGGAACTATTTCTAATATTGTTCCAGAACTTAGAAAATACATTGACTCTGTCGATGCAACAAAATTCTAGTAACGTTAAAGGCGAGTAAATCTCGTCTTTAACTTTATAGAAATAAATTTTTTAATATTAGGAGGATAAAATATGAAAGAAAAAAAGATAGCAGCATTTTTTGATATTGATGGAACTCTTTATAGAGATTCTCTAATGACAGAACATTTTAAAAAATTAATAAAATACGAAGTTGTAGACGAAAAATATTGGCTAAACGGTGTAAAAGATAGTTACATTAACTGGGATAAGAGATTCGAAGACTACGATAACTACCTATTTGGCGTTTCTGAAGCTTATGTACAAGCAATAACAGGTCTTCATAAAAAATATATTGACTTCGCGACTGAACAAGTAATGAAACTTAAAGCAGATCGCGTTTATAAATTCACACGAGATATTATAGAAAAACACAAGAAAAATGGACATCTTATCATCTTCATTTCAGGAAGTCCTGACTACCTTGTAGAAGCGATGGGTAAAAAGCATCATGCATTTTTAGCTATAGGTAGTAAATATATTATAGAAGATGAAAAATTCACAGGTGAAGTAGTTCCAATGTGGGACGCAGATAGTAAAAATAAAACTATCGATAGATTAGTTGAAGAATACAATATTGATCTTAATCAATCTTTCGCATATGGAGATACCAATGGTGATTACAACATGTTAAGACGTGTTGGAAATCCGGTAGCCATGAACCCGAGTCGTGAATTACTAAGTAAAATCAAAGAAAATCCAGAACTATCTGAAAAAGCTACTATTCTTATTGAACGTAAAGACGTTATTTATAAAACAAAAGCTAATATAGATATTGTAGAAATATAAAATAAAACTCAAGGTAATTGACTTTATGTCATACCTTGAGTCTTTTTATTAATTCTATGTATTGTATAGGAATTCAGAACCTTCTTCACTATTAAGATTAACTCCAGAAACCAATCTATTTCCTACTTTTTTATAAAGCTGAGGTTGAGTGGTAAAAGTTATCTTACTTCCATCTTCCTTAATAAGTTTGAAGCTCTTACCATTTACAGACCATTCAATTGATTCCCCATTATATTTTTTTAGAAGATATCCTTTATATCGATTAACAAGATCCGAGCTCATTTTTCTCGCTCCTTCTTCACTTGTTGCCCCACCTATTCCTTGAGCATCTGCAGGCAATGAATTACTGTCATTTAATAACGCAGGATTCGGCCCACCTAATTCGACATCAGATCTTTTTTTCTTACGTTCAAACTCTCTTGCTTTTTCGGCAAGTTCCTTAGCCTTTTGTGCCGCTTCCTGGGCTTTATCATAAAGTTTATTACCCACATCACTTAACAATTGTTTTAAACTATTATTATTGAATTTATATTTTTCTAATATTTGAGAAAGATTCTTGTTAAAGTTCACATCTAGTTTAATATTTTTTATCTCTTCTTCTGCTCTCTTATAATTTTCAATATCAGAATTTAACCAATTTATAGCGGCTGAAAAGTTTGAATTTGTATCAAGTTTCTTAGCTCTATCTAGACTATCTTTTGCTTCATCAACCTTTTTGTCATTTAAACTAATAGAAGTATTTCTAACCTCTTTTGCAACTTTAATATCAGTTTTGATAGTAGGAATAACCTTTTGAGCAACATCAGTAGTTAGAGTCTCCAAGCCTTTTGCTCCAGCTTCGAAATCGTGACTGATATTAATCATATCAACATATTTTTGATACTCTTCTTTTACCTTCTTATCTTTTCCACTACCAAACATAAAATAGTAAGCTGTAGCACAAATGATAAGTGTAACAATAACACTTGAAAATATAGCAATACTTTTTTTCATATATATTCTCCTCTAATATAAAATATCCCAATTCTGTGGTTTATAAAATTATTATCTCATAGAAAATCATATTTTACTAGAAGTAAATTAACATACAATATTTTTATATAAGTTTGATAATATCTTATATTGCTCTAGATATGCAGAAAATTTTAATTCATATACTCTTCCCTTATTAAAATATTTAATAGTACATTCTTTTTTATTATGATTATAATCTAGCCCTACAATATTTTTGTAGTATATCTTATAACCAAAAAACTTATAAAACCTTTTTATAGAGAAAATTTTTAAGTACTCTTCCCTAAAATATATATCACAATCATAACTAAATGACAGTCGATAATTAACTCTATCTAAAATTGATAAGTCTCTTCCTTTAAAAAATTTATTTATCTCATTTCTAATTTTAGAAATATTAGAATTATACTTTTTTAGATAATAATCAAAATCCGCTGTTAAAAGTATCCTTTCTACATTAGTTAAAGTAGTAAAATTAATTGTATCCATATAAAAAACCTCCTTAATATACTTAGTATATTAAAGAGGTTGGACAGAATATGGGAAAACTATATTTTCATCTCTTACTCAACTATTATAAAAATTTTCATTCAAAAAATTACCTAATTAAAATTTAAATCTTCCTTTTTTATAAACATTAAATCTTCTTTTGTTGGATTGTCTATTTCTATAATTCTTCTTGAATGTTTCATTACAATTTCATCATAGATATTTCTAACGAATCTTGCATTAGAAAAATTTTCATTCTTATCATATAATACTTTTTCAAAATAATTTTTTAATTCATACAATCCATCTTCATCGACAAGATAATCTTTCCTATTACATAAATAAAGAAATATTTCAATCAATTCATCAACAGTGTAGTCCTGAAATTCTACAAACGTATTAAATCTAGATTTCAATCCTGGATTAGACTCAAAAAAGTGTCTCATAGGATCTGTATACCCTGCAACTATTACCACTAAATCATCCCTATAATCCTCTAATGCTTTTGTTAATTCAGTCAGACATTCTTTTCCATAAGAATCAGTACGATCATTCTCTGTAATACTGTATGCTTCGTCTATAAATAAGACTCCCCCTTTTGCTCTTTCTATAATTTTTTTTACTTTTAAAGCCGTCTGTCCTTGATATCCAGCTATTAAGTCTGTTCTAGATACCTCTAAAAAGTGTCCTTTAGACAGTAACCCTATTTTCTTGTAGATATGACCAACTATTCTTGCTACTGTTGTTTTTCCAGTACCTGGATTACCTATAAAAGCCATATGCATTGTACCTTTATTCGCTATTAATTGTTTTTCTAATCTCAACTGTTGAACACGTTGATATATTATTAAATCTTTGATTTTTTCTTTTACATTTTCTAATCCAATTAAAGATTGTAATTCTTCCAATAATTCAATTAAAGATTTTTCATTTTGACTATCTTCATTATTTCCTAATAATTCTTGGATTGATTTGTATCCCAAATATTTAAGAAAATCGTCTTTTAAAAGTTTAGCACTATCTTTTATCTCTCTATTTTCTTTATTATTACTAACTTCCTTAGATATATTTTTGAGTAATAATATCTTGGATTCATCATCATTGTTATTGATAACATGTTCAATGTAAGATAATATAATATCTTTCTTATTTATCAACTCTCCATATTTCATTGAAGAGTTATATAATTTTTCTTCGTACTTATTCATCTATTTTCTTCCTATAAAAAATATAATATAAAAAATAATACATACCAATATTATTATAAAAATATATATTTGTCTATTTTTATAATTAATTTTTTTATCTAATGATTCTATTTTTTCTTTTAATTCTAAAATTTCAATATCTGTATCTTTCTTATTTTTCTCAACTTTGTTTTTAACATCACTATTTTCATTCCACAAAGTATCTATTTCAAATAAATATTCTTGAGTATTTATTTTTCTTACAAACTCTTCTATAGAATCTAATCTTTGTTTGCTTTCTATTATACCTTTATTTTGATTTTCCAATAAAATATTGACTTCACCAATTTCAATAATTATTTTGTCTAATTTCTCCCAAATTTCATCAATTTGATATAAATGTTTTAATTTGCTAAGTTTTTTATCTGTTTTTTTTAGTTCGAAAATATCATATTTTAAAATATTCATATCTTGCCACATATTATCTACTTCTACTAAATGCTTATACTCATCAAGTCGTTTTTTAAACTTTGTTAATACTTCAACCGTTTTTCTCTGCTTTTCTATAATATTATTGATATCCTCATTAGCTAATAAAAGCTTATCATTAGTAACTTCTATTGATTTATATGCTTGCTCTATCTGATTTAATTGAACCAAAAATGCTTTAAGTATATCTTTATCCAAAGATTCTAATGCAGTATATACCACTCCAAACTCTTTTCTAAGCTCAATTATCCCGGTATTTATATTTATAAACTTATCTTGTATTTTTGATAATCTCAGATTAAATTCAGAACCTGTTACATTATGATTGCCTAACCGAAAAAAACCTCCTTCTTCTTCTACTTTTTCCAATTTAAAATCTTTGTCCGTGTTTTTTGAAAAATCTCTTAATTTTTTCTTTGCTAGATCAAAATTATGGTGATTATAAGTACTTTCATCTATATTGATCTGTAAATTATTATTACTATTATTATTCATCTATTATTCCTTTCAAAATTAAAACAATTCATCTAATATGTCATCAATTTCATTAAGTTTCTCTTTATTATTACTTTCTTTCTTATCATTTATTTTCTTAGATATATTATTAAACTTATTCTGTTTATTTACCATTTCGTTATATAAGTTTTTATGGCCTGTAGTCATCAACTCCTCTGCACTCTCTCTTTTTCTATTCACTGCCTCTTCTATAGTTTTCTGAAAATTTTGTTGCTTCGCTAATATTTGATTCCCTTTTTCTATTTTTTCAGAATGTATTCTTTCAATTTGTCTCTCGCCTATTACTTTATCTAGGCGATTTATTGCTATTGCTCCAATAATCCCAGAAATTACTGAACCTAAAAATATGCCCATTATGCTTCCTAATGTCCCTAATAATGGTATTTCTATGTTCCCAATACCAATATTTTCTAACGCTACTTCTATAACAGTCGATAAATTCATTGCTCCAATTGCTGTTAAACCTGCGATTACTATTTTCCCAACTTGTGCCATTTTTTCTGAAAATGGCTTATTTTTATTTTCTGGTTTTTTTAAATAAATAACCGCCTCTTTTAATATCTTCCACCCTTGTTTTAATATAGACCAAGCCTTTTTTAAAATCGATACTACGGGATTAAATAACGCTGTTATCATAGCAGAAATTATTGTGTTACCCGCATTAATTAAATGACTTTTTAGTTTAGAAACAAAAGAAGTTATCGCTTCCTTTATTGAATCGACTAGAGTTTTTAATGTTTTAGCTTTAGATTTAAACCATTTTATAAGGTATTCTATTATTTCTTTCAAAAATTCTGTAAGTAATCCCATTATCGCCGCTTTTGTTGCTGCTTTCCCAATTCTTACTGCTTCTTCTTTTCTGGATTTTTTCCCAGTTTCAATAGAACGCTGTTCCCCTTGCTGAATTACTTCCTCTTCTTTCTCTCTCGCTTCCTTATCTTTCTCTCTTAGTTGTCTTTCTTCTTTTTCTGTGATATTATGTACTTCTTGCGCTGTCTGTCCTTTAGAATTTGTATTATCTAAAAAATCCGTTGTTGAAGTATCACCTTTTGCCATATTCACTGTATCTCTTATCTCGTTTAAATTCTCTTTACTATTAGCAAATTTTATTATTTCCTCTTCATCTAAGTGTGCATTCATCCTTGCAGATCTTGCCATTTCTGCTGCCGAAATCGTATGGTCCATATGAGTCCCTTTCTCTTTAGAGCCCATTGGTCTACCTTTATCAAAATCTTTTCTAGCATCCTTTTTTAAAGTATAAACTTCATTTCCCGCTCTATCTTTATGCGTTTTAATATTTCCATTTTCATCTCTCTCGAATCTACTTTGCCATGTATTATATCTTTCTTCGTAATCTATATATGTGTTGTGAGTCGCTAGTATACCCTTTTCAAAATTTTCAGTTGTTTGAATATGTGCATCTTTTCTCAAATCTAGTGTTTTACCATTATTTTTCTCAATAAATTCTTTTCCAATTCCAACTCCTAATTGATTTTCTATTTGTTCCCATATAACGTTTTTTACTACTTCACCAATTTTTTGTGGATTATTCATACTTTCTCTTTCTGTTTCCAAAAAAGACATTTCTTCTAGATCTCTTAATAAATCCTCTTCTAGATCTGATTCGAATTTATCAGAATCAAATTTATCAAAATCAAATATATCGACTTCTTCATACAAATTATCATCACTTATTTTTAAAGTTTTATTCTCATTCATAATTTATACCTTTCTTTAATATAATCCTATCATTATTAATATTTATCATTCTATTACAAAAATTATATAGCTATTATTTCACATTCTTATTTATTTTTATTAATATTCCCCTACTAAAAACCATTCCATATTGGCCCTTTGGATTCAATACTCGTTTTATTGATTTACTCATTAAAATTCTAACTAGTTTATTCATCTCTATAGCTCCCTCTCTTCTATTATCTTTACATTGTCTCCTTGACTATTTAGCCACATCTTTATTCCATCGCCATAGCTTTCTGCCACAATCGTATGAACTTTATCTTCTGATTTTATGACCTTTGCTGTTGGTAATCTGTCTAACATTGCTTCAAGCGATGGACCATTAAACTCAAATGTAAACTTCTTTAGTTTTCCTCCGTACATGAACTGGATTCGCTTACGAAATTCCCCATCTTCGAATCTATCTCTATATGGAATATAGAAAGTTTCATCTTTATATTTAATATTACTCATTCTATCAATTCGAAAGACTAGTGGAACATCTTCTTCACTAGTTATTCCATAAGCGATTAAATAAAAATAAAATTCCGAGAACATAATGGAAATAGGGCGTACTTCTTTTTTTGTTTGTTTTTTATCCATTCGAGTATAATTAAAAGTTATTATTCTTGTTTCTCTAATTACATTCGAAAGATTCCATAATACTTCTAGTAAATCACTTCCATGCTGAAGTTCAGTATAGTAAAATTCTTCATTGTTAATCAACTCTCTTACATGTATCTTACTTTCGCGACTTAATTGATTTTGTAATTTTTTTAATAATAAAGACATCTCTTTTTTATTAAACGCTCTACTTTCTAACAAAATTTTACTAAGTGCTAAAATATCCTGTTGAGTAAGAGTATTATCACTTTCACTAACAGCTGTATAAATATACTCTTTGTTCTTTACTTTTATTTCAAATTCACCGATTTCATCTTTCTTCTCAAAAAGATAATCACGCAATTCATCAATATCTCTTTGAATAGTTTTCAGAGAAACTCCATATTCATTAGCTAAGTCTTCTTTTACCAGCCTCTCGCCTCGTCTAAGTCTATCGTATATTTCTAATCCACGAAACTTCTTATCCCTTGAATTATCCAAATTAATCTCCTCTTTCTCATCAAGTCTTATTTTTCATTATATCTTATAGATTATTGACTTTCAATAAATTTTCTTATTATTTTTTATTAATAATGGCTATATTATATAAACATATTTTACATTGAAAATTGGACATATTTTGTCCATTTTTTAAAAAACTTTTTTTTATCTTTTGTGCAAAATAACAATTTCAGTCTTTTCATTTCAAATTACCACTAATAATCTAATTCTAAATGTTATTATCAAATAAAAAAACTGTTGACTCCTGCATCTTTGCACAGTTGTCAACAGCTTTAAATATATAATTGTAGTTTATTTTATTCTTCAGAATCTTTCCACACAAATAGCGCTCCAACACTATTAATGATGTAAAAGATATATTTACCAACGTTAGCGAAGTTTCCTTGAACTACTGCTTTTGTAAGTTGAACAATATTATATAGTAACCAGAACGGCCATTGTGTAGTTAGCTTAAATGTATTTAACCCATTACCCATTAATGAGAATGCAAATGCAATTGTAGTTATATATGCAAGAGTACTCATCTTACCATGATATCCAATGTAGTTTGTTGCATATGAGAATACAAATGAAAGAATCGCAATTGCTGTTAAAACTGTATATAATTTTGCTTTCGACATTGTATTTGGTTTATCTGTAGATTTATTCCATACATAAATCGCACCCAAATAGATTAAAAATGTTACAGGGTATGTGATAATCGCAGCTTTGTTACCTAGGATATAATCAATAACTCCTGATAATACGGCGTTAATAATACCTAAGTAGTTACCAAGTTTACTTAATTTTCCTGTAAATCTTGTAGATAGCATTGAGATACCAACATTAATTACAGAAATAAGTCCAAATGGTACAAGTGCTGTCTCTTATACACATCTGACGCTGCCGACGATATGCAGTGT
>CAMYEU010000006.1 GCA_947254465.1 uncultured Gemella sp.
TACGAGATCCTGAGATGTCTCGTGGGCTCGGAGATGTGTATAAGAGACAGGCGGACAACTTTTCGCACGTTTAGCGACAGAGACTATCGTAGCATCACTTTATTCAAAAGCAACTAGAAGTATGAAAAATAAGGATATTGAGGCTTATCCGTATCGTTTAATGCGAGTTGGGACATTTCTATTAACAAAAGATGGTTATAAAGTATTTGTTCACGAAAGTGAACGTGAAAAAGAACCTCGTTTAGGTGAAAAAGTAACACTACGTGTTATCGGTGTTAAAGATAATGGTGAAATCAATGGTTCATTCTTGCCACGTGCACATGAAAGAATGGATAGTGACGGACAAGCAATTATGGATTATATTGAAAATAATGGTTATTGTGAATTCACTGATAAATCTGATCCAGAAGAGATTAAAGCCGTATTTGGAATGAGTAAAGGAAGCTTTAAGCGTGCTGTTGGAAGATTGTTCAAGAATAAGCTTATTATGATTGAAGAGGACGGATTATATAAACGTAAAGGAAGATAAAACTATGAAAAAAATTAAATTAGATAAAAATGCGTTATTAGGTGGGATTATTTTAGAAAATGATAGATACCAAGTGGTGCACATGAATCTTAAGACAGGGAATCAAACAGATTCATACAGCAATGATAAAAATATTTTATTATTAAATATTAGTGGGAAAATTACAGTTTCTTTTGAGGAACAAGTGGAATCTGTGAATGAATTTGAACTATTAGAAATTCCAGCAGGAGTAGAACATGTAATAACATGTCTACAAGATGCGCAGATTTTTGTAGTAAAACTATAACATACATAAAGTGGCTTAAATGGAATATCTTTTTAGGCCACTATTATTAATTATTGAGTAGAGGAATATAATGGAAGTACAATTTTTAGGAACAGGAGCTGGGCTTCCAGCAAAATTTAGAAATACACAGAGTTTTGTATTTAATTTTATGCAAGAACTAAAAGAGTGTTGGATGTTTGATTGTGGAGAGGCAACTCAACACCAGATTTTGAAAACAAATATTAAGCCAACCAAAATAACTAAAATTTTTATTAGTCATCTTCATGCTGATCATGTGCTAGGATTGATTGGTTTTTTATCTTCAAGAAGTTTTCTTTTAGATACTAAAGCGTCAAAGGTTACTATTTATGGACCTGTAGGTATTAAGGAGTTTATAGAGAAGAATATGATGTTCACACATTGTTCACTTTCTTATAGCGTGGAATATATTGAAATTTCTAGTGAACAGTGTATAATAGATAATAAAACTGTTACTGTTTTTAGCTATCCACTAGCTCATAGTATTGAATGTTTTGGATATAAAATTATATTTAAAAAACAAAAAGGGAGCTTAGATGCAGATAAGTTAAAAGAATTAGGAATTACGCCAGGACCATTTTATAGAGAAATAAAGGAAGCAGATACTTTCGAATTTAATGGTAAGGTGTATAATTCAAGTGATTTTTTATCTGAAGATAAACCTGGAAAAGAAATCTCAATTATACCAGATACAAGATACTTTGAAGGATTGAATGAATTTGTTAAAAATAGTAATATTATAATTACAGAATGTACATATTTATTAAAAGAAGATGCACATCATGCGAAAAAAAATTATCATCTAAGTGTATTAGATATAGAAAAGATAATAGAGAAAAGTAGAGTCGAAAATGTATTTTTAACGCATATTAGTGCAAGATATGATAGAAGCATTGAGAAAGAGGCTATTGATACATTAAGTAGTAAATGTATGGTGAGAATAGCACATGATTTAGAAGAATATAGTTTGTAAAAATTTGGAGGAAATTATGAGAATAGACTTAGAAGAAAAAACTATTGATGTCGAAAAAATATTCAAAGGAAAAGTATTGGATGTAGAAGTGCATACAGTTACTTTACCGAATGGAGAAACTTCCAAACGCGAACTAATAAATCACAGAGGAGCAGTAGCAATCCTAGCATTAACAAAAAATGATGAAGTGGTTCTAGTTGAACAATATAGAAAAGCTATAGAATCGGTGACTTTAGAAATTCCTGCAGGTAAGTTAGAGCTTGGGGAAAGCAATAAGAAACTAGCGGCTATTCGTGAACTGCAAGAAGAAACAGGATATGTGGTTGAAGAAGACAGACTAGAAAAACTATGTGATGTTCATGTAGCTTTAGGATATAGTTCAGAATTAATTACAATATATTATGTAGATAATTTAGAGTATCCTGGGGAACAGAATCCAGATGACGATGAGTTTATTAATCTACGTAAGTATAAAATTGAAGAAGCAATTAAACTTTTAGATGACAATGTTATAACGGACAGTAAGACTATGCTTGCATTATCTTACTTAAAAAATAGGAAAGGCGCAAAATAGTATATGAGCATTTATGATGAAATAATAAAAATAATTCAACAATCACCTTATAAACTAACACCACAAAGGGAAAAAATTGTTGAAATTCTAGTAGAGAATAAGGATCAGCACCTTAGTGCAGAAGAACTATACTTTATTTTAAAAGAGAAGACACCAGATATTGGTATTGCAACAGTTTATAGAACTTTAGATATTTTCTATGAATTAAAAATTTTAGAAAAAATATCTTTTAGTAACGGTGTTTCTAAATATCATTTAAGACAATCTGTAGATGATGAGCTTCATCATCATTTAATCTGTACTAATTGCAATAATATAGAGAAAGTATCTAATCCTATATTTAATAAACTTATTGAATATATGAAAAAAGAGTATTCTTTTGAGGTTCAAGATAATTCTTTATCATTCTATGGAACTTGCGCTAAGTGTAAGGGTAAAGGTGAAAAATAATGTATTTTGACAAATTAGAGAAAATATTATTACTTATCTCTAGTGTAATATATATCTTGTATATTGGTTTTATTGGAGGAATGATCAACTTATTTCGAGAGTATGCAGGAAATGAGTATTTAAGAACTAAAATAGTCGATCAAATTCGTGAACAAACAAAACTTACTCAGGATAGTGCTAATGTTTCTACGAAAGATATGCATTTTATCTTTCAAGTTATGGGACAATTAGCGTGGTTATATTTTGCACTACTAGTAATTTTATTTTTATTATTACTATTTGTAATGTTTAAAAAAGGGATAAATCACAATATAGTAGCATTTTTATTCTTAGTATATAGCATATTATTATTAATCTTTAGCTTAGGTATATTATTTATTAGCTGTATAATATACTTCTTCTTAGGAATAAGAATAATATTAGTAAGAAATTCAGAAAAATATAATAGTCAACTTTAGTTTTCGAAGAGAGATGATTTCTTCGAAAACTTTTTTTATAAAATTTTTAAAAATATATTCCAATGCTGAAGTAATATAATAGTAAAATATTAAAATTAACAAGAATAAAAAATAATAACTAAAAAAAGTGTATAGAAGTGGGTGAAAATAAAAGAAAGTGAAATATATCATATTTTAAAGAGATATGAAACATCTATCATATATAAATTAATGAAGATAAGTGAAAAAATAACTGTACTTATTTAGAGTTTTTTTAAGAAATATTAATTTGCAAAATGTAATTGAAGCTAATATAATTCTTAGTATAATTTATTTTCTAGGAGGTCTTATGAAAAATAAAGTTATTAAGATATTGAAAAGATTAGCTATAGCACTAGTGTCAGTTATATTGTTGGCTGGGGGATATGGATATTATTTTATTCACAAATCTCTACCAAAAGTTGAGGGAAAGATAGAATTAAATATATTAGATAAAAGTGCAAAAGTATCACGTGATAAAAATGGAATTCCTACAGTTGAGGCTGAAAATGATATCGATGTGTATAAGGTGCAGGGGTATACTCATGCTCAAGACAGATTGTTTCAAATGGACTTAGCTAGAAGACAAGCTAGTGGAAGACTTTCTGAAATTGTAGGAGAAGCGGCATTAGAAAATGATAAGAAATTTTTAGTATTTTCTCTTAGAAAAGCAGCCGAAGCCTCATATAATGACTATTCAGAAGAGGCTAAGAAAATATTGGAAAGTTATGCACAAGGGGTTAATGCGTATATAGACGAAGCGAAGAGAGATAATAAATTACCTTATGAATTTTCTCTATTAGGATATTCTCCTGAAAATTGGACACCAATTGATTCGCTAACTGTAGGAAAATATATGGCATATGACTTAGGAGGACACTGGGATCACTTAGGTTTTAATAATTGGATTTTAAATAATTTAGGGGAAGAAAATTTAAAACAATTATTACCAGATAGTTTCTCGAATAATAAAGATAATGAAGAAATAATAAAAGCAAATTTAGGTCTAGATGTGAGTATAGATAAGAATACAGCAGAAACAGAAAGACCACCTATGGAAAATGGTAGTAATGATTGGGTTGTTTCTGGTAAGAAGACTAAATCAGGTAAACCGTTATTGGCAGATGATCCACATTTAGGACTCGGAACACCATCAGTATGGTATCAGATGACTCTATCAACTCCAAGTAATAAGGTTTCTGGTGTAATTTTCCCTGGGGTGCCTGGTATTATTCTAGGTCATAATGAACATATAGCGTGGGGTGTTACTAATTTTGGACCAGATGTACAAGATTTATATATTGAGAAAAGACAGGAGAATAATCCATATAGATTTAAATATGATAATGAGTATTATGATGCTCAGGTCGATAAGTATTCAATCAAGATAAAAGGTAAAGATGCAGTTGATTATGAGGTAGTTAACACAAAACATGGTCCAATAATCGATCAGTTACTTAAACCGTTAGGCAATAAAGATGCAAGTTTCTCGATGCAATGGACAGCACTAGAATCAACACAAGGGTTAGAAGCTATTTTAAATATTGATAAATCAAAAAATTGGCAAGAATTTGAAAAATCATTGGAAAAATTCAAAGCTCCAGCTCAAAATTTTGTTTTCGCTGATAATGAAGGTAATATAGCATATAAATCAAATGGTAATGTTCCGATTAGGAAAAAAGGTGATGGAAATCTCCCGGTGCCAGGATATAGTAGTGACTACGGTTGGAGTGGTTATGTTTCTTATGATAAATTACCGAAACTCGTTAATCCAGAAGAAGGATTTATAGCTACAGCTAATACCGAGACTGTAAAAACTGATTACCATATATCAAATGTATGGGCACAACCGTATAGAAAAGCTCGTATAGATGAAATATTATCGAAAAGAAATAACTTAACAGTAGATGATATGAAAAAACTTCAAATGGATACAAAAAATTTATATTCTCAAGAATTTTTACCGAATTTCTTAAAAAATATAAATATTGACAAAATTTCTAAAAAGGAAATTGTTGATAAGTTAAAATTGTGGAATAATGTAGATGATAAGGATGATTCTTCGCCACTTATTTTTGACCTTTGGATGAAAAAGATACAATCATATATATTAAAGGATAAGATAAATTCTGATGTTTATAAATTCATGCCACATAAAGAAAGTTATGTAGATAAGATTCTTAGAGATAGCATAAATGATAAGAAGGTAAATCTTATTGAGGAAAAAGGTGGGTTAAATGAGGTATTGACTAACAGTCTAAATGAAACGATATCTGAATTAGAAGGAAAATATGGAACAGATGTATCTAAATGGAAGTGGGGAGAGGCTCATAAATTAGGGTTTAGACATCCGTTATCTAAATCATCAACATTATTGGCGTACTTCTTAAATCCTAAAGAATACCCAATTTCAGGTTCGAAAGTAACAGTTCAAGCAGCGAAACAAAACGAAGAAGGACTTGTAAATCATGGTGCTTCTTGGAGATTTGTCTATGATTTTGAAACTAAAACTGGACATCATATTGTAGGCCCTGGACAAAGTGGACACTTCTTAAGTGATAATTATGATGATCAAATAGAAAAATGGGTAAAAGGAGAATATACGAGTGAATCTATAGGAAATATTCCTAAAGATAAAGTATTGGAGCTTGTACCTAAGAAATGAGATGAATAATAGAAAGTAATGAGGTTTTCTTATTACTTTCTGTATTTTAATAGAAAAAATATATAATATTATAAAAATAATTTGAATAAAGAAAAAAATCTGATATAATTAGGGTAACAAGTAGGGCAGTGGTTTGAAGAAGGAATACGCTCTGAGAAGAGAAATGGCGGTGCGAATCCGTCCGACTACTTGTTATGACATCTATTTTAATAGGTGTCTTTTTTTATTTATTTAATAACAAAATAATAATCATCATGTTATAATTATAATATAACATTAAAAATATAGAGTAAGTAGGATAGAAAATGAACGTTAGAGAGAATTTTGAAATAATAACAAGAGAAATAGCGGAAACTTGTGAAAAAGTAGGAAGAAATACTGATGAAGTGAACTTAATAGCTGTAACTAAATATGTTACTGATGCTAGAGTGGACGAAGCTATAGAAGCAGGTATTACAGATTTTGCAGAGAATCGTCCACAAAATTATGTTGAAAGAAAAAATAATTATTCTAATAAAACGTGGCATTTAATTGGAAGTTTACAAACTAGAAAAGTACGTGATGTGATCAATGAGGTTGATTATTTTCACGCATTAGATAGAGATAGTTTAGCTAGAGAAATCGAAAAACGTGCTGATAAGGAAATTAAATGTTTTGTGCAGGTGAATGTTTCGGGAGAAGAGAGTAAACATGGTTTAACTTCTGAAGAAGCTATTGACTTTATAAAATCATTAGAGCAGTATTCAAAAATAAAAGTTGTAGGACTTATGACAATGGCACCTTTTGTCGAAGATGAGGATGTGTTACGTAATTGCTTTAGAAAATTAAGAAAATTACGTGATATAGTAAAAGGGCTGAATTTATCATACGCACCATGTGAGTTTTTATCTATGGGTATGAGTAATGATTATAAGATTGCAATTGAAGAAGGTGCAACTCATATAAGAGTCGGTACTGCATTAGTAGGTTGTGAGTTAAAATAATAAAATATAGAGGAGGGGTAGTATGCAAAGAATAATAAGTGTAGATGATTTAGTAGTTACGATAAAATACAGGAAAAGCATGAAAAACATTTATTTAAGAGTGGAAAAGAATGCAGATGTAGTAGTAAGTGCCCCTCCGAGAACAGCTAATTATATTATAAAAAAACTTGTTCAAGATAATATAGATGAAATAAAACTTAGAAGGAATAATATCTTGAAGAATGGTCATACTGTTAAAAATTATGTAACAGGTGAAAAACATTTTGTTTTCGGGAAAGAGCTAACTTTAGAAGTTAGAAGCGGTTTGAAGAATTCGGTTGGAATAGTTAATGATAAATTAATCCTAGTTATAAAAGATAAAGAACAAGATCGAGAGCAAATACTGACAAAAGAGTTGAGAAAAATTTTATATAATAGATCGTTAGAATTTATTAATAAATATGAGAAAATCATGAATGTCCATGCTGAAGAACTTAGAATTAAAAAGATGAAAACACGCTGGGGTACATGCAATATTACAGCCAAAAGAATCTGGATAAATTATGAACTTGTAAAATACCCGATTGAATGTTTAGAACATACTATTGTCCATGAACTTACTCATTTGTTAGAAACAAACCATACACTTAAATTCTATTCGTTATTAGGGAAATATTACCCTAATTTTAGAGAAAATGATAAATTAATAAAAGAATTTAGTAAAAAACTAGTTGGTAAATAGAAAAAAGTATGTAAGTATTACAATTTTTTTGAAATTTAGTATTAATTTGAAGAGGGGTTAAAGGATTTTTTGAGACTATTTAACTAACTCTTAAAAACGATAATTTAAATGTGTAACGATTGACTTTTTATGCTATTTACTATATAATTAATCAAGAGTTTTTAGTATTTTTATACTAACATTTTTGATGATACTTAAAAGTATTTTTGGAGGAAAAATAAATGTCACAAATTTTAAATAAAGAAGATGGAAAAGTAGTTATCGCTTTTTCAGCAACAAAAGAAGAATTTGCGAAAGGATTAGACCAAGCATTCAAACGTGCAGTTAAACGTGTTAACGCACCTGGATTCAGAAAAGGTAAATTACCAAGAGCCGTATTCAACAAAATGTACGGAGAAGAAGCATTATTCCAAGATGCAGTAGATTTCGTATTACCAGCAGCTTATACAAAAGCTATTGACGAATTAGAAGTTTCACCATTAGCTATGCCTGATATCGATGTTAAAGAAATCAGCAAAGAAGAAGGTGTTAAATTCGAAGCAGTTGTTACTGTTAAACCAAATGTTGAATTAGGTGAATACAAAAACCTTGGATTAGAAAAAGATTCAGTAGAAGTAACTGATGCTGATGTAGAAGAAAGATTAGATAGCTTATTAAGCCGTCAAGCTGAATGGCAAATCAAAGAAGGAGAATCTAAAAAAGGTGATATTGTAGTTATCGACTTTAAAGGATTCATTGGAGACGAAGCTTTTGAAGGTGGAGAAGCTAAAGGTTATGAATTAGAATTAGGTTCAGGTTCATTCATCCCTGGATTTGAAGAACAATTAGAAGGAAAAGTTGCACCAGTTGACACAGAAGTTAACGTAACATTCCCAGAAAACTACCAAGTAGCTGACCTTGCAGGGAAAGCAGCTAGATTCGAAGTTACAGTTCACGATGTAAAAGAAAAAGTTTTACCAGAACTAACTGACGAATTCGTTAAAGAATTTTCTAAAGAAGCAGCTTCAACTGTAGCTGAATACAAAGAAAAATTAAAAGAAGAAATCAAATTAGAAAAAGAAAACTTAGCAGAAAAATCTTACTCTGATAAAGTAATTTCTACAGCTGTAGAAAACGCAAAAGTTTCTGTACCAGAAAAATTAGTAGAACAAGAAGTTAACTCTATGTTCGAACAATTTACTGGAAACTTATCTCGTCAAGGATTATCATTCGACTTATATGAGCAATTCACTGGAAAAGGTGAAGCTGATCTTAAAGCTGAAATGAAATCAGATGCTGAAAATAAAATCAAAACTTCATTCGTACTAGGTGAAATCGCTGAAGTAGAAAAAGTTGAAGTAACAGATGCTGACATCGATGCTGAAGTTAAAGAACTTGCTACTATGTACAATATGACTGAAGAAGGAATCAAACAACGTATTAGTGTTGAAGACTTACGCGGTGAGTTAGTAATCCAAAAAACTGTTGATTTCTTAAAAGCTAACAACTAATTTTAGCAAATCATCCTTAAGCATATAGAGTGTCTAACATTCTATATGCTTTTTTTAAGAAGATGATTATAGGAAAGGAGTTGAGAATATGACAAGAGGAAAAAATATTAATATGTTTCTGATGGAAGGTGATGTAACAAGTTCTATTAAATGTACACTATCTAATTGGACAGGGGTTATTTACAAAATTCCAAGGACAAAACTAAATTCAGAATTGATTAAACAGAGACAACATTTAAAGTATAGTGGAATATATTTTTTGATAGGTAAAAGCGATAAGGAAGATAAGAATCTAGTTTACGTAGGTCAAGCTGGAAATAGAAAAAATGGAGAGGCTTTATTACTAAGATTATTAGAGCATACCAAAGATGAAAAAATGGATTTCTTTAATGAAGTGATAGTTTTAACAACTGATACTAATATCTTTGGACCTACAGAATTAAATTATCTTGAAAATAAATTTGCAGAAAAAATTAAATTCTCAAAAAGATATATATTGAAAAATCAAAATGAACCGAATATAGGAAATGTTACAGAGGAAAAAGAATCTGAGTTAATTGAAATTCTTTCTAATAGTGAAATGATAATAGGTACATTAGGACACAAATTATTCATCCCAACTTTAGAAAAAGATACAGTTGATGATGTGGTTATAGCTGATGAAGAACTATTATTTTTAAGTAGAAAAATCAGAAAGAGTAATCTTCAAATTGAAGCAAAATGTAAAAGAACGAATGAGGGATTTGTAGTTTTAAAAGGAAGTATGATTTCTTTAGAAGATTTAAAAACTATGCCTAGATTAATTAAAGAATTACGCGTTCAATTAATCGACTCTGGGATAATAAAAGATGGAATTCTAAAAGAAAATCAATTATTTACAAGTGCATCTTATGCTGCAGCATTTGTATTGGGGACTAATGCTAATGGATTAACACATTGGAAAACAAAAGATGGACAGATTTTAAAGGAATTAGAAGGAAATTAAAGAGGTATGTCTAAGTATGAACGAATTTATTAAAAGCCTAGAACAAGAATTTTCTCTAATAAAGAGCGGATTTAAGGAAGAAGAGAAGAGAGCCTTGGCTGATTATAAAAATAACGATAGAGCTTCCATTAAGAAGTTGGCTTTCTTATCATACGAATCAAAAGTATACCAAGTTAGAATGTACGGTGTGTTTCTTTTCGGATATTTATCAGATGATAGCGAAATTCTAACTTTTATGAGGGATGAAGTATCTAAAGATGATAATTGGAGAGTACAAGAGGTACTTGCGAAAGCATTTGATGAATACTGTAAAAGTAAAGGTTATGAAAATTCAATCTCTGTAATTGATGAGTGGCTAAGGTCTAATAATCCGAATACAAGAAGGGCTGTCACAGAAGGATTAAGGATATGGACTAGTAGACCATATTTCAAAGAAAATCCGCAAGAAGCAATAAAAAGAATAGCAGCATTAAAAGAAGATGCTAGTGAATATGTAAGAAAATCAGTAGGAAATGCACTAAGGGATATTAGTAGAAAATTCCCAGAGTTGATAAAAGAAGAATTAAAAACTTGGAAATTAGAAACTAAGGAAATCAAACAAGTATACAAACTAGCAAGTAGGTTTGTTGTGGAGTAAGTATTTTTGAAATAAGGTTTATTGTATTTAATAAGTTTTTGAAGTATAATGGAACTAATGAGAGATGTCTATCCTCCTCCCCCGTTTTTATTTTTTTGGAGAGGGGTCGACATCTCTTTTTTATTTTACGCATATACACCCCTATGTGTCTTTTTTTATGTACATGATATATGCTATAATAAAATTGATACAAACTGATTTCAAATTATTACTAACTTGAGGAGAAGGATATGTTTAAAAGATGTTGTGGAAATAGAAAAGAGATAGATTATAAAATAGAACACAGTCCTAGACCGATAAAACTTTCAGACGATATGGATAAGGTAATAAAAAATTTACTTTGGTATACTCCTAATATTGATTCTTACCAATCGATTAAAAATGAATTAATTTCTGATAAGATATATGATGAATTTTCATTTACTTATGTTATGGATCAAATGGAAATGGATGAAAGTCATGATGTGAAATGGATAGGTTCGAAGGATGTAATAAGTAATGATGATTGGAAATTTTTTGAGGGGAATATTTGTCCTAATTGTCAAAAAATAATAGTTGCGAAGTATACTACTTTTTCAAAAATTAATGCTTTGCTAACAGCTATTAGAAACTGTATAGCTCATGGTCATTTCGCGATAGTGGAAGATTATATTATTGGATTTAATAAGAAATTTTTAACAAAAGATCCTGAGGGATTAAAGAAATCTGTTATTAAGATTAAACCTAAACCATTACTTGCAGCTTTAGAGAAGTTGACTTCACCAATAGGTAAAGAACTATTACTAGCATATGCTTTTAAAAATGTTGGTTATAAAGTTACCGAACCCAAAAATAGAAGTGCAGACTTTGATTTATGTCTTGAAAAGGATGGTAAGAAATATGTTATTGAGATAAAATCTTATAGAGGAAATACTTATCTCCATCCTGAACATGTTGAAATCTTCCTTAAGAGGGCAGAAAAAGCTTTACCTGGAGTTAAGAGAATATTACTCGTTGATACATCAAGGGTGACTAAGTCAGTAAGACAATTGGAATCCCAAATTAAAGATTTTAGAATTGTTGACATTAATGATGTAAAACTGTTACTAGGTGAAGAATCTGTAGATATATTGGCAAGATAATTAATAATAAGAGCGATTCAAAAATAATAACTTTGAATCGCTCTATATTATTTCATTCTTTCACTTATGCTACTTACCTTTTCTAGAATTTCATCTAGACTGAAGTAGCCACTTTTTTGAATAGATAGTCTTCCTTCGATATATACTTCTACAGTAGGTGAAGAAAGAATACCACGCTGTGCAGCAATTTCCATATTTTCTTCTAGTGAAATATAGTATGCTGGAATATCTTTGTGATCTTCTTGCCACGTAGTAATTCTGTTTTTTATTGAGTGACATGGCATACATGTGGCACTTCCGTATTGAATAATCGCTATGTCATTGTCACTAATAATTTTATTTAAGTCGTCGTTTTTTGTGAAGTCAATCATATTTTATCTTCCTTTTGTTATTTTAGTAAGAAGCAGTGAAGTTTGCCGTCTTCTTTTAATATGTGTATATTATAGTTGTTTTAAAAGTTAATTACAACTATTATTAATTGTGTATATACATGGTGCAAAAATAGAATATTATAAAAATTTTCTGAAAACTATTGACAATAATTTTAAAACGTGATATCATTTTTATAACGTAAATAGATAAGTATTATAAAAAGAGGCCGCGATGACTAATTTAAAAGGTAGCATCGCCGAAGTGATTAAATTCACTGGGGTTATGTCGAATAGGCATAACACTGTCATTAGAAAATGCCCATTTTCTTCATGGTGAGCTTTTTATAATAAGGGCAAGAGGAATAGGATAGAATTATAAGCTAGACTACAAGGACCTTTTGTTCTTGTAGTCTATTTTTTATAACTTATTTGAAGGAGAAAGTAATGAGATTATTTGATGGTATGACGGTAGAAAATGGTGAACTGAATATTTCAGGAGTTGGAGTAAGTGAGTTAAAAGCTCAATATGGTACACCACTTTATGTTTATGATGAGAATATGTTAGTGAACCAATGTAGAACTTTTATTAATAATTTTAGAAGTTCGAAGTTCAATACAGAAGTTCTTTATGCATCGAAAGCTTTTAGTTGCTTAGAGGTATTAAGAATCGCGAGTAGAGAGGGCTTAGGTGTTGATGTGGTTTCACTTGGTGAGATTCATACAGCATACAAAGCTGGATATGATATGAAACGAGCTTATTTCCATGGAAATAATAAAACTCGTGAAGAATTACAATATGCTCTTGAAGTTGGAGTAGGAACTATCGTTATAGATAATGACTATGAATATGAAATGATTAATGAAATCGTAAGAGAGAGTGGAAATACTGTAGATGTACTGTTAAGAATTAATACTGGTATCGATGCTCATACTCACGAATATATAAAAACTGCAAAAGACGATTCAAAATTTGGTTACTCAGTATACGATGAAACAATTTATGATTTAATCGTAGATATTAATAACCAAAGTAATCTTAATTTTGTAGGATTCCACTCACATATCGGATCACAAATTTTCGAGAAAACTTCATTTTTTGAAGCTGTAAAAGTAGTAATGGAATTTACGAAAAAAGTTCAAGAAAGATTAGGTTTAACTATAAGTGTTCTTAACCTAGGAGGAGGATTTGGAGTTTATTATACTGAAGAAGATAGACCTTTTGAACTTGCTGAATTTTTAAGAGAGTATATCGAAGTAGTTGAACGTGAGAGTGACAATTTCGGATTAGATTTAACTAAGGTAGTTATTGAACCCGGTAGAAGTCTAACATGTAATTCTGGTAGTACATTATACAGTGTTGGTGGAGTTAAGAAGACTTTTGCAGGTCGTGAATATGTGTTCGTTGATGGAGGTATGGCAGATAATCCTCGTTATGCACTATATAAAGCGAAATATGAAGCGATGTTAGCCAACAAGATGAATGAAGAAGCAGATACAACTTATACGGTTGCTGGTAAGTGTTGTGAATCTGGAGATATGTTAGTAATGGATGCGAATTTGCCTAAAGCTGAACAAGGTGATTTATTATTAGTATCATCGACAGGAGCGTATAACTACAGTATGAGTAGTAACTATAATAGATTACCAAAATTACCGGTTGTGTTTGTAAAAGATGGAACTAGTCGCCTAGTAGTAAAAGGTGAGACTTTAGAAGATTTAATTAGACAAGATATTTAATTTTAATACGAAAACAATAAAAGATAGAAACAAGGAGAACAAGATTATGACAATTTATACAGGAAGCGGAGTAGCAATAGTAACACCATTTTTCGAGGATGGAAGTGTAGATTATGAGACTTTTGGAGAATTAATTGAATTCCAAATTAGTGAAGGTACAGATGCGATTATTGTAGCAGGAACTACTGGTGAGAGTTCGACAATGCCTGATGATGAGCAAGTAGCGGTTATTAAATTCGCGATTGACAGAGTAGCAGGACGTGTACCGGTCATCGCAGGTAGTGGGGTTAACGATACAGCTCACTCAATTAGATTAAGCCAAGAGATTGAAAAATTAGGACCAGACGCGTTATTAGTAGTAACACCTTATTACATCAAAACTAGCCAACAAGGTTTAATCGAACACTTCGAAGCAATTGCTAATAGTGTTGATTTACCAATCGTACTATATAACGTACCAGGAAGAACTGGACAAGTTATGGCGTCAGAGACTATTTTACATTTATCTCAACACAAAAATATTGTAGCTTACAAAGATGCTGTGGGAGATATCGCTCATACTTTAGCTGTTAGAAATTTAGTAGGTGATAAAATTGATATTTACTCAGGTAATGATGACATCAACGTACCGATTATTTTAGCAGGTGGTAAAGGGACAATCTCTGTTTTAGCTAATATTTATCCAAAAGCAACTCACTTAATGTGTAAATATGCTTTAGAAAGACAAGTGGACAAAGCATTTGAGTTACAACTTAAATACTTAGACTTTATCCACATGTTATTTGCTGAACCAAACCCAATGCCAGTTAAAAAATGTGTAGAATTAATCGGAAAATCAGCATGTCACTACCGTCTACCAATGACACATGTTGCTCCAACATTAGCGACAAGATTAGAACAAGAGATTGCAAGACTTAATTCATTACAAGGAGAGTAAAAATGAGAGTTTTATTAAGTGGTTATAATGGAACGATGGGACAAGTTCTAAAAAACTATATTCAAGACAGTACTGATTTAGAAATTGTTGCAGGTGTAGGTCGTGAATTGCTAGATGAAGAATTTCCTACTTATACTTCATATGAAGGTTTAGAAAAGATAGCAGATGTGATTATTGATTTTTCACATCACACAGGTACAGAAGAACTAGTAGAGTATGCTAAACGTACAGCAACAAAAGTCGTAATTGCGACAACTGGTCACACTCCAGAAGAATTAGAATTAATCGATGAACTAGCTACACAAGTAGGGGTAGTTTATGCAGGAAATTATAGTTTAGGAGTAAATGTCTTAGTAGAATTAGTAAAAAAAGCTAGTGAACTTTTATTAGGATATGACATTGAAGTTATTGAAAAACACCATAATAAAAAAGTGGATGCACCTAGTGGAACTGCAAAAATGTTAGTTGATGTGGTTAAAAACGTAGAAGACTATAATAGAGTTTATGGTCGTCATGGAGATATGAAACGCCAAGAAAAAGAAATTGGAATCCATGCGGTACGTGGTGGAACTATAGTAGGTGAACATGAGGTGATTTTTGCTGGAGAAGATGAGGTAATCGAGATTAAACATACAGCTCTAAGTAAAAAAATGTTCGCAAAAGGATCTGTTACAGCTGCACAGTGGCTTAACACTGTAGAAGAACCTAAATTATATTCTATGAAAGATGTACTAGGTATAAAATAATAAAGTCAGAAGCGATTCGAGTGATTCTGTATAAGAGTTTTATTGTATCGCCTTCACTCGGTTTATAAAAATATTAATAAACACGGGGCTGTGCCAAAAGTCCTAAATTTTAACAAAGTGTATATGATAACTCATAGACGCAGTGGTTTATTGATATCTAAATTCGCTTTATAAAAGCTTTTTAGATATCTAATAAACTGTGCGGGGGTGACTCGACAAAATCGATTTCTACGAAATCGCGATTTTTGAATCACTCCCTAAAAAAATACTATAATAAAGTAAGATTGACATATGTAAAAATTAGATATAAAATAGAAAAAAATTGTATAGATAGTAGGAGAAAGAAATGAAATCAACAGAAGAGATTATTAAATTTATAGCAACATCTAAAAAGAAAACACCGGTAAAAGTTTACGTTAATTTTAACGCCGAAGTAAAATTTCCAGAAACTTTAGAAGTTTATGGTGAAGGAAATTCAAGAGTAATTTTTGCAGATTTCGCTGATTGGGTGAAATTTTACGAAGCTAATAAAGCTGTGGTAGTAAATCACCGTGTAGAAAATGATCGCCGTAATAGTGGTGTACCAATGATTGACTTAACTCAGTTTAACGCTCGTATCGAACCAGGATGTTCTATCCGTGAACACGTTAGTATTGGGGATAATGCGGTTATAATGATGGGTGCTGTTATTAATATCGGAGCTAAAATTGGTAAAAACACTATGATCGATATGAATGCTATTTTAGGTGGACGTGCGGAAGTTGGAGAGAACTCTCACGTTGGTGCTGGATCTGTCTTATCAGGTGTTATTGAGCCAGCCAATGCTACACCAGTACGAGTAGGTAACAATGTTCTTATCGGTGCTAATGCTGTAGTATTAGAAGGTGTTCAAATCGGAGACAATGCCGTTGTTGCAGCTGGAAGTGTAGTAACAAAAGATGTAGCTAGTGGAGATGTAGTAGCGGGTGTTCCTGCACGAGTAATCAAAACACGTAGTGAAGTTGCAGAAGAAAAAGTAGACATTATTGCAGAATTAAGAAACTTATAATAAAGTAGGAAGAGAAGATGAAAGTAATTACTGAAGAGAATTTAACATCATGGCGTAGACATCTGCACCAGAATCCAGAGTTATCTTTGGAAGAGTATAAAACAAAAGAATTTATTGCTAGTGTTTTAAAAGAATACGGGATAGAATATCAAGAGTCACTTGATACAGGACTAGTAGTGATTTTTAAAGCTAGTGTGGAAACTAAAGATACAATTTTATTTAGAGCGGACATTGATGCACTTCCTATTTTAGAGGAAAATGATGTTGATTTTAAATCAAATAATGATGGTGTAATGCACGCGTGTGGTCATGATGGACATACGACTATGCTTTTAGGAAGTGTTATAGAAGCGGCTGACTATTACAAAAATAATACTACAAAGGTAAATAGTATTTTTGTATTTCAACCTGCTGAAGAAACTTTCGGTGGCGGTAATTTATTAATCAATGATTTTGATTTTTCACCGTACAATATTTTAGCAAGTTATGCTTTACATATGAATCCAGATTATCCTGAAGGGCACATAGTTTCTAAACCGAAAGAAATTATGGCTAGTGCTAATGAATATAGAATTTATATAAAAGGACGTGCAGCTCACGTAGGTTTAAAAAATACTGGAATTGATGCCCTTAATGTAGCTACAATGTTCTTTCAAGAGATGTTAAAACTTAATGCGTTACATACTAAAGCACGTAACACTAACATTATTCATATTGGTAAAATGTACGGTGGGGATGCGATGAATGTCGTTGCCGAGAATGCATATATGGAAGGAACTATTAGAACTTACAGTATGGAAGATTTAGCGACAATCAAAACTGCGATTGAAAATACTCGTGTTGGACTTGAACATCTAACTGGTGCAAGCATTCGTGTAGACTTTGCTGAAGGATATCCAGCGGTAATTAATGATGAAGTTCCCTATCAAGTGATTAAAGAAGTTATTGAAAAAGAAAATATCGATTATATTGAGTTAGAGGAAGCTTATCTATATGGAGAAGATTTCTCATTCTTCAGTAGACTTTCTCCTATAAACTATAGCTTTTTAGGTTTAAGAAATGAAGAGAAAAACTATGTTTCAGGACTTCATACACCAACTTTCAACTTCGATGAAAAAATATTAAAAGTAGGGGTTCAATATTATCTTGGTATATTGAATTATTATAACGAGTAATTTTTTGATTTTTTAGTGAGATAAACGGGAATGATTTAAAAATCGCGATTTTTGAGTCACTCTCGTTTAATTAAGAAAGGATCTTTATGGCAACAATTGAGTTAAATTATAATAATATACGACAAAATGCTATTAATTTAAAAGAACAGGCACAGGATATAATAGCTGTAGTTAAAAATAATGCGTATAATTTAGATTTAAGAGAATGTGTAAAATTATACTCAGAAGTAGGAATTAATTATTTCGCTACGACAAAAGAAGAAGAGTGCAAGGTAATAAGGGAAACACTTGGTGAGAATGCTAATATTTTTCTTTTAAATCCAACTTATGACTTTGCATTAGCAAGAGAGTACAATATCGAGATAAATATATCGAGTTTGGAATATTTAAAAGGAAATCTTGAAAGACTAAAAGATTTAACATTGCAGTTGGAATTTGCTGGTAGTATGAGACGTGCAGGGGCAAGAAATCTGGAAGAAGTGTTAGAGATTATAGATTTCTGTAAAAAAAATAGTTTGAAATTAAAAGGATTTTGGTCTCATTTTTCATTTGCGGATGAATTTGATGGTTTCTATGAAAAAGAAAAAGGGTTGGTGTTAGAAGTTCTTGATGAAGCGCAGAAAGTTCATGAATTTGAAGTAGTCCACTTGCAAAACAGTGCATCATTCTTGCGTGACGGTGCTTTTGAAAAAACAACACATCAGAGATTAGGTATAATTCTTTATGGAGCTATGCCATATAATGTTAAGGAAAATCCAGTAGCCCTTAGGGATTTAGTTATTAAAAACCCGATTACTGTTTATGGTGAGATAATTAATATAGTAACATTAAATAAAGGTGAATGCATTGGATATTCTAATTCATATATAGCTGATGGTGACAAGAAAGTAGGGGTCGTTAATATTGGTTATGGCGATGGAATACTAAGAGACAGGTTAAAAGGGAAAAATTGTATAATTAATAATAAAGAAAGAAATATTTATTCAACTATGATGAGTCACTTAGTAGTAGAAATAGGTGATGAAGAACGCATTGGAGATATAGTTTATATTTATGATGATAAACAACAGCTTCATGATTATACTAAGTATTTTGGACCAAATTCTGTACAACTTGCCGCTTTTAATTATAATAGTTTAAAAGTGAAGAAAGTATATTAAAAAGTTATGGACTGATATTGTATCAGTCCTATTTTATATAGTAAAAAAGAAACGACTCATGATAAACATGCGCCATTTCTTTTAAAAAGGAAAAATTTTAAATGAATTTAAATCAATAATTATTAATTTAAATATATTAGAGATACTTATTTATCTTGTTCTTCCTGGAATTTTTTAGCAATAGTTGCCTCGAAATCTGCTGGGATAGAACGTTGTTTAATAATAATTACGTCAGATTTAGCATATCTAACGATACCTTCAGAAACTGATCCCATAAGCATACGTTTGAATCCAGTTAAACCAGAAGATCCACAAACTACAAGGTCGATACCTTTTTCATCAACGATATCTTCACTAAGAACAATTTTAGGAATTCCTTGTTCAACTATTCCGAATACTTTAGTTAATCCAGCTTCTTTAGCAGCTTCCACGTAGCTATCAACTAATTCTTTTGTACGTTTGTAGAATGAGTTGAAAATATATGGATCTGATAAACCAGAAGTTGCGATAGTCGCATCAATAACAGAAGCGATATATAATTCTGCATCCTCATTCCTTTGTGCTATAGCTACAGCATTTGTAAATGCCCACTCAGCTTGTTTAGAACCGTCTACTGCGACTAAAATTTTAGAATATTTATTTTCCATGATCAAAACCTCCGACTTCTATGTCTTTATATATATTATAACATATTTACAAAAAAAGTAAACGCTATTTTCAAAAAAACAGTATTAATTTATTTGAAGAAATCAAGAAAAACCTATAGAATCATACTACTTAGTATTTGTCTATAGGTTTAATACATTATTGTTTTATGAATGTTTATTACACGTTTTCATCAATGACTGTGATAAGCCTTTTTCTCTTATGTTCTTTATCATCTATTATTACTTTATATACTAGTTCATAAGTTCCTGGTTTAGTATTATCTACTTCACCCTCGATAACAAGATCTTCTAGATAAGATTGTCCTGCTTTACGAGCAATTATTCCATCTTTACCTAAATCAACTGTCTCTCCTACTTTAATAGTAGTATTTTCAGGAATAATAAAGTAAAAAGTACGTTCAAGACGACGCTCAAGGCGTTTTCTATATTTTTCTTCATCTTCCGCACTCATACGATCTCTAAGTTTTTCATCAACTAATGGCATTAATTCGACTTCAGTATCAGCAATACAGATTCTACTATTTACAAGGGTAAATGTTTGAGTTCTTCCAGGTCCACAATAAGATTGACATCCTATGATGAATTCAGCGTTCGGTGCTTTCTTTTTTAATTTTGGAATTAAAGTTTTAAGATTAACACCAAGACAATCATCGCATAATCTAAATGTTACTTTATCTTCAGTAACAATATTTTTATCATTTTGAGCCATATTTTGTCCTTTCATGTTTTATTAATATTAAACTAAAATTTATTATAACACATAATTTCAATAAATTAAATTTTTAATACATTACCTATGAGTAAATCTTTTTAAACTTCTTTTTTAAAATATTGTTTAATACAAAAAGAGATACAAAGAGTACTAATATGTGCAAGATAATCGTTGTAATAAGACTGATGAAAAATTCCTCAGGGACCATTTTTATTAGATTAGACTCATCTGGACTTAGTAACCAAAGATCCTGTCTCTTATACACATCTCCGAGCCCACGAGACATCTCAGGAT